>NZ_JAFCVN010000001.1:708551-919193 GCF_049897065.1 Pseudomonas sp. DWP2-2
AGTCGTACCTGGCTTCACCGGCTGGTCTTTTGCATTCGGCTTCACCGACTGATCCGTCGTACCTGGCTTCACCGGCTGGTCTTTTGCATTCGGCTTCACCGACTGATCCGTCGTACCTGGCTTCACCGGCTGGTCTTTTGCATCCGGTTTCACCGCTTGATCAGTCGTACCTGGTTTCACCGGCTGGTCTTTTGCATTCAGCTTCACCGCTTGATCAGTTGTAGCTGGCTTCACGGGCTGGTCTTTTGCCTCCAGATCAGGCGTAACACTTTTCCCCAAAAGCATCTCCCGCATGGATTTGAAGAACTGCTCGAGCATGTCAAATACTCTGGTGAGCGCCGTCGCACTCACCATGACCTCACTGTTTTCATTGCGTGCAGATGCGGGGTTGAGGTTGAAATGGGTCGTCGGAGGTTTAGGTTGCATGTCGACTTTCAACGGGGTCGGCAACTGCCCGCTCAGAGGTGATGTATCAACTTTGACAAAGGGCGAATTATTGACAGATAGAGACATTCATAAACTCCTTAATCGGCGCCACCTGACTCCGTTAAATGGCCAGGGAAGCAATAGCCTTAATGAACTGCAAGCAACAACACTGCCTGACAGCTGCTAATTTGTGGGAGTTAACGCTGACCAGTTCCTAAAATCGCGCGTCATATAAAGAAACCAAACCAAATTTTCAGACTTTGCCTCGTGCTTTTTAAAGAACACCTCGATTTGCCGCCCCCGAATGTGTGCGTGGCAGAAATACAGATTAATAACTCACCTGAAACGCAACTTGTCGATACAATTCAAAACGCCGCGTAACCGCCCACTTTGATATTTCGCGCGAACATGTAAGACACAACCAGAACCACGCAACCGAAGACATATATTTATAAATAAACTTACACAGAGAAACTTTTGAATTTAAAAAACCTATAACGTGCCTGTTTATTACCGAGCAACATTCAAGCTATGTGAGAACAAACTGCGAGCGCTCTATAAAGGGCGTCAAGTTCAGCCATAGATAATCCCAACAAACAAAAAAATGCCCCATATCTCTCAATATGGGGCATTTTTTGAAACAGGACGCCGACTCAAATAATGTTGCACCCACCATCAACGGACATTGAAGCGTTACAACTCATAACGTTGCCGGTTGTGGGTGAGGCATGCCAAGCAAGCGGCTAACCTGCTCCAATGCGGTTTCACGACGCAGGGCCGTAAACAGTTCGACCGCCTCCGGGTAATTACGCGTCAACATCGCCAGCCATTGCTTCAAACGGCCCGGCGCCTGCTTTTCAGTCAACTGGGCTACCGATTGACGCCAGAACTCGTGGAGCATGGGTTGCATCTGCGCCCAGGTCATCTCCACTACTTCTTCGCCAGCGCGCGCAGCAGCGATTTGCCGGGCCAGGTCAGGCCGCGCGACCAAGCCGCGTCCCAACATGATGTCTTCTACGCCGCTGATTTCCCGGCACCGCCGCCAATCTTCAACACTCCATATATCACCATTGGCAAACACTGGCACCTTCACCACGTCTTGCACACGCGGGATCCACTCCCAATGGGCGGGGGGCTTATAGCCATCGGTTTTGGTACGCGCATGTACCACGATATGCGCCGCACCACCTTCTGCCAGGGCCGTTGCACACACCAACGCGCCATCCGGGCTGTCGAAGCCCAGGCGCATCTTGGCGGTCACCGGGATATGGGCAGGTACGGCACGGCGCACATGTTCGACGATCTGGTTGAGCAGCTCCGGCTCCTTGAGCAGCACCGCACCGCCGCGGGACTTGTTGACGGTCTTGGCTGGGCAGCCGAAGTTCAGGTCGATGACTTGCGAACCCAGCTCGCAGGCCAAGGCGGCGTTCTCCGCCAGGCAAACCGGGTCGGAGCCCAGCAATTGCACACGCAACGGCACGCCCGCAGCGGTGTGCGCACCGTGCAGTAGTTCCGGGGCGAGCTTGTGGAAATAGGCAGGTGTGAGCAGGCGGTCGTTGACCCGGATGAACTCGGTCACGCACCAGTCGATACCGCCCACGTGGGTCAACACGTCCCGCAGGATGTTGTCGACCAACCCCTCCATGGGCGCCAAAGCAATTTGCATGGAAAACACTCAACAAAAATCGTGGCGCAGTTTACTGGGTTTCCTGCGGCAACCGTTAACCCCCTGTCAGGGCGGGGCCGTAACCTTCAATAAACTCGGCGGGCATACGCTTGGGCTTGCCGCTGGACAACTCAATACATACGAAGGTTGTTTGCGCACGCAGCAGGGTCGCGCCGTCACGGGGGCGCACAAGCTGGAAACGACGGGTCATTTTCAGGCGTTGGTCCCAATCGACGATCCAGGTGGCCAGTTGTAACTCATCGCCCTCATAGCCTGCCGCCAGGTAGTCGATCTCATGGCGCACCACGGCCATGGCGCGGTCCAGGCGGCGGTATTCGGTGAGGTCCAGCCCCAGGCGCTGCGAATGGCGCCAGGCGCAACGCTCCAGCCATGAGACGTACACCGCATTATTGGCGTGCCCCAGGCCGTCGATGTCCTCAGCCGTAACCTGCAGATCAATGATGAACGGCGTTGCCAAATCCCAGCCCATGCCTTGCTCCAGTCGATTGATGTCGGCGGGGCAGTGTATCAGGCGCTTTGGCGCTCCTGTAGACGGCAGCCGGCCAATAGGGCGAGTACAGCGTCGATGACCTGCGGGTCGGCCAGCACTTTCTGGTGGCCACCCTGCTCCAGGCGCAGCAGGCGGCTGTCGAACCAGGCTTCGTAAATGGCTTGAGCCGCCCTGACCGGAACGAAGGTGTCGTCTTCGGCGTGCACGATCAGGCCGGGAATGTTCAGTTGGTAGTGGGCCACGTCCAGATGCTTGAGCGGCATGCCCATGCTCAACTCCACCTCTTGGATAAAGGCTGAGCGCGCCCGTGGCGGCAAGCCGACCATGCGGGTGAACCCGCGTAGCACATCCAGAAAGCGCGACGGTGCGGCAATGCTGACCAATGCCTGCGTACACAACCCCAACTGCACCGCCAACATCGCACTGGCGCCGCCCATGGAATGGCCGACCACCGCATACAGCGGTGGCAGCTCGGCCGCCGCCTCAAGCATGGCGCGGGCAAACAGCAGCACATGGGCTTCACGCCCTGGCGAACGACCGTGGGCGGGACCGTCCAGGGCTATCACCGAATAGCCGTTGTCGACCAACGCCGTAATCAAACTGGCGAATTGAGTCGGGCGGCCTTCCCAGCCATGCATCAGCAGCACCGCCGGGCCATGCCCCCAACGCAATGCCGACAGGCCGAAACGCAGAGTGATGCGCTCCGAATGGCCCAACAGCGGCAACTCCCAGTCACGCGGCGGCAGATCGCGCGGGGTCATGAAGGTGCGACGCATCTTGCTGGCGACCGCATGCGGCGCAAGGCGCCCCACCGTGCCATTGAAACCACGAACCCAGGTCAATGCGCCCATCTTGCATCCCCTTTTTCAGCGTACCGCCGACTTGGCCGCACGTATAACCCGATCTGATAACTCGCCGGGCCCGAGTGCCCGCGCCAGGGTCAGCCCCCCTACCATCAAGGCCATGTCCGCCAGGGCCTTGTCGATGTCTTCGGGGCTGCCGGCCAATTGCGCGGCCATCAACTCGACGTGCTCGTTCAAAACCTCGCGAAAAGCGTCCGGCAAGCGGCCCATCTCCCCCACCGTCGCGGGCAACGGGCAGGCCTGGGTCGTGGAGTCGCGGTGCTTGCGCGACAGATAAAACGCGGCGACCAACGTGCGGCGCTCTTCGCCGGTCAGTTGTTCGTCCAAGTCATCGATGGAGGCGCGACGCTGCGCCAGCAACTGGCTGAACGCTTCCAGCATCAGCGCATCCTTGCTTTCAAAGTGCGCATAGAAGCCGCCGACCGTCAGCCCCGCCGCCCCCATCACTTCGCCCACACTGGGCTCAGCCGGGCCACGCTGGATCAACGCCGCGCTGGCAGCCTGCAAAATACGTTCGCGGGTTTGCGCTTTTTTATCGCTCATCGAAGCCTCCGTCTTTCATGGGTTGAATATTATTACCATAATAATATTTGGCAAGCGATAAGCACGACCGCCGGTCAGAACAGAAAAATGGGTAATAAAGGAGGGAACTGGCTAAACGCCAGACAAACAAAAGGGCCATTCAATAATTGAATGACCCTTAAAAATCCCGCAGAGCGGGTAATCGTGGCGTCCCCTAGGGGACTCGAACCCCTGTTACCGCCGTGAAAGGGCGGTGTCCTAGGCCACTAGACGAAGGGGACACAAACCTTCTATACAACAGATCAGCGCTGAGAACTGATCGATCCAAGGACGGTGTGGCCGGAACCTTGAACCTGTAAAATTGGTGGAGCTAAACGGGATCGAACCGTTGACCTCTTGCATGCCATGCAAGCGCTCTCCCAGCTGAGCTATAGCCCCGGATTTTTCGTCTCGCGACGCAGCAGACCTTTCGAGCTGCTTGTTGAAACTGGCGTCCCCTAGGGGACTCGAACCCCTGTTACCGCCGTGAAAGGGCGGTGTCCTAGGCCACTAGACGAAGGGGACAAAACCTTCTGTACATCTGATCAGAGCTGAGACCTGATCAATTCAAGGACGGTGTGGCCGGAACCTTGAACCTGTAAATTGGTGGAGCTAAACGGGATCGAACCGTTGACCTCTTGCATGCCATGCAAGCGCTCTCCCAGCTGAGCTATAGCCCCTCATCGGTGAGGACGGGGCGAATCTTAATGGTGGTTTGGAAACGTGTCAAATTTATTTTCAACAATTTCCAAAATTTTTTGCCGGGATAACAATCACTTACCGACGAAACCCCGGAAAACCAGGGTTTCGTGCCCTAAGCGGCCTGCTTAGGCGATAGCGCCCAGCAGCTTTTCCCATTCCTTGTTTTCTTTCTTCGACACACCACCAAGCAAATCAAGGGCTTGGCGCAGACGGAAACGGGTCAGGTCCGGGCCGAGAATTTCCATCGCATCGAGCACCGACACCGAACTGGCCTGCCCGGTGATGGCGGCAAACATCAGCGGCATGGCATCGCGCAGTTTCAGCTCAAGGGATTCCACCACCGCCTGGATGGTCGCGGTAATCGCATCCTTCTCCCACTGACGCAGGCTTTCAAGCTTCCACAGGATCAACTGCATCAGCTGGCGAACCTGGTCACCGGAGAGCTTCTTCGACTCGAACAGCTTGGGATCGGGATTCACGCCGCCAGCAAAGAAGAAATTGGCCAAGGGTGCGACCTGGCTGAACGTCTCTACCCTGCCCTGCACCAGTGGCGCTATCTTCATCATGTACTCGGGGTTCAACGCCCACTGCTGCACACGGCTGGCGAACTCTTGCACCGGCAGGTCACGCAGCCACTGGCCGTTGAGCCACGAAAGCTTCTCGACATCGAAGATCGGGCCGCCGAGGGAGACGCGGGACAGGTCGAAGTTGTCGACCATTTCCTGCAACGAGAACTTCTCGCGCTCGTCCGGCATCGACCAGCCCATGCGGCCCAGGTAGTTGAGCATCGCCTCGGGCATGAAGCCCATGCGCTCGTAGAAGGTCACCGACGTGGGGTTCTTGCGCTTGGACAGCTTGCTCTTGTCCGGGTTACGCAGCAGCGGCATGTAGCACAGCTGCGGTTGCTCCCAGCCGAAGTATTCGTACAGCAGGATCAGTTTCGGCGCCGATGGCAGCCACTCTTCGCCGCGCAGCACATGGGTGATGCCCATCAGGTGGTCATCGACCACGTTCGCCAGGAAGTACGTCGGCAAGCCGTCGGTCTTCATCAGCACCTGCATGTCCATGCGGTCCCACGGGATCTCGACGTCACCGCGCAGCATGTCCGGCACCACGCAAACGCCTTCGCTTGGCACTTTCATACGAATGACGTGAGGCTCACCGGCGGCCAGGCGCGCAGCCACTTCTTCCTTGGACAACAGCAACGCACGACCATCGTAACGCGGGGTCTCGCCACGGGCCTGCTGCTCGGCGCGCATCTGGTCCAGTTCTTCGGCGGTGCAGAAGCACGGGAAGGCATGGCCCATGTCAACCAGTTGCTGGGTGTATTGCTTGTAGATGTCGCTGCGCTCGCTCTGGCGATACGGGCCATGCGGGCCGCCGACATCCGGGCCTTCAGCCCAGGTAATGCCCAACCAGCGCAAGGCATCGAAAATCTGCTGTTCCGACTCACGGGTGGAACGCAGTTGATCGGTATCTTCGATCCGCAGGATGAATTCACCACCATGCTGCTTGGCAAAGCAGTAGTTGAACAGGGCGATGTAAGCAGTACCGACGTGGGGATCCCCAGTAGGCGATGGCGCAATGCGCGTGCGGACGGTGGTCATGGCAGGTCTCGAATGGGCGATAAAACTGAAAATTGAAACAAGGGGCGAATGGTAACAGCCTGG
The DNA here is from genome assembly GCF_049897065.1 of Pseudomonas sp. DWP2-2. Lineage (NCBI taxonomy): Bacteria > Pseudomonadati > Pseudomonadota > Gammaproteobacteria > Pseudomonadales > Pseudomonadaceae > Pseudomonas > Pseudomonas sp. DWP2-2. The sequence continues at coordinate 714,951 of NZ_JAFCVN010000001.1, forward strand.
GGGATATCTGGAAAACCGAGGCGCGGCCATCGCAGGCAAGCCAGCTCCCACATTTTGACCGCATTCACAGATCAATGTGGGAGCCGGGCTTACACGCGATGGGGCCAGCCCAATCAACGCAAATCAAACAGCCAGCAGGCGCTCACGCAACTTGCCAATCTCATCCCGCGTCTGCGCCGCCGCTTCAAACTCCAGATCCCGCGCCAACTGGTACATCTTCTCTTCCAGCTGTCGAATCCGCTTGGTGATCTCACTCGGTGAGCGCAGTTCGTTCTCGTACTTGGCGCTCTCCTCGGCGGCCTTGGCCATGCCCTTGCGCTTCTTGCTGCGCGAGCCCGGCACGGTGGCGCCTTCCATGATGTCGGCAACGTCCTTGAACACACCTTTGGGGGTAATACCGTGTTCCAGGTTGAACGCGATCTGCTTGTCGCGACGACGCTGGGTCTCGCCAATCGCACGCTCCATGGAACCGGTGATGCGGTCCGCATACAAGATCGCCCGCCCATTGAGGTTACGCGCCGCTCGGCCGATGGTCTGGATCAGCGAGCGTTCGGAGCGCAGGAAGCCCTCCTTGTCCGCATCCAGGATCGCCACCAGCGACACTTCCGGCATGTCCAGGCCTTCACGCAGCAGGTTGATCCCCACCAGCACATCGAAGGTGCCCAGGCGTAGATCGCGGATGATTTCCACGCGTTCTACGGTGTCGATGTCCGAGTGCAGGTAACGCACGCGCACGCCGTGGTCGGCCAGGTAATCAGTCAAGTCTTCGGACATGCGCTTGGTCAGGGTGGTGACCAGCACCCGCTCTTCCAGGGCCACGCGCTTGTTGATTTCAGAGAGCAAGTCGTCGACCTGGGTCAGCGCCGGGCGAATTTCGATTTCCGGGTCCACCAGGCCTGTGGGACGTACCAGTTGCTCGATGACGCGGCCCGCATGTTCGGCTTCATAGTTGCCGGGCGTCGCCGACACGAAGATGGTCTGCGGGCTGATGGCTTCCCACTCGTCAAAGCGCATTGGCCGGTTGTCCAGCGCCGACGGCAGGCGGAAGCCGTACTCCACCAGGGTTTCCTTACGTGAGCGGTCACCCTTATACATGGCCCCCACCTGCGGCACGCTGACGTGGGATTCGTCGATCACCAGCAAGGCGTCCGGCGGCAGGTAGTCATAGAGCGTCGGTGGCGGCGCCCCGGAGTCACGGCCCGACAGGTAACGCGAGTAGTTTTCGATGCCGTTGCAGTAACCCAGTTCCAGGATCATCTCCAGGTCGAAGCGAGTGCGCTGCTCCAGGCGCTGGGCTTCCACCAGCTTATTGTTGGAACGCAGGTATTCCAGGCGCTCGGCCAGCTCGACCTTGATGCCCTCGATGGCGCTCATCAGGGTTTCGCGCGGGGTCACGTAGTGGCTTTTCGGGTAGAAGGTGAAGCGTGGCAGCTTGCGGATCACCTCGCCGGTCAATGGGTCGAAGGCTGACAGGCTTTCGACCTCATCATCGAACAGTTCGATGCGGATGGCTTCCAGGTCGGATTCGGCCGGGTAGATGTCGATCACATCGCCGCGCACCCGGAAGGTGGCGCGGGCGAAGTCCATGTCGTTACGGGTGTACTGCAGGCTCGCCAGACGGCGCAGCAGTTCGCGCTGATCGAGTTTATCGCCGCGATCGACGTGCAGCACCATCTTCAAATAGGTTTCCGGGCTACCCAGACCATAGATGCACGACACCGTGGTGACGATGATCGCGTCTTTGCGCTCCAGCAGTGCCTTGGTGGCCGACAGCCGCATCTGCTCGATGTGGTCGTTGATCGACGCATCCTTCTCGATAAAAGTATCGGACGACGGCACATAGGCTTCGGGCTGGTAGTAGTCGTAGTAGGAAACGAAGTACTCCACCGCGTTGTTGGGGAAGAACGCCTTGAACTCACCGTAGAGCTGCGCCGCCAGGGTTTTGTTTGGCGCCAGCACCAGGGTCGGGCGGTTGGTCTGGGCGATCACATTGGCGATGCTGAAGGTCTTGCCGGAACCGGTCACCCCAAGCAGCGTCTGGTGCGCCAGGCCGGCCTCGATGCCTTCGACCATCTGACGAATGGCTTCCGGTTGATCGCCGGCGGGTTCAAAACGGGTAACGAGCTGGAAATCCGACATAACGTACCTCGTGAAGTCACCCCAGACTCGACACCGCCAGGGACGAAATAGCTCAGCAACCCGCGATTAGTCATCGCAGGTTGCAGGAAAAAACCATGATAGCTGTAGAAGTGGTGTCGAATGTGACGGGTTTCAAGGCCGTCTTCCTACACGACCTTTATCGTCAATGTTGCAATAAGACTAACGGTCAGCAAATAAACCGAAAAACTTGGCCGAAAAGCCGTTTCCGTTGTCGCTCTCAGCCGTGATGGCCTCTATACTAGCTCCCCGTTTGTGCACCGCTCTAGTGCATTCGGCTGGAGCGCGACACGTCCCTCCTACCCCCCATAGAGCTGCCGCAAAAATGAGCCTGTTCTCCGCTGTCGAAATGGCACCACGCGATCCAATCCTGGGCCTCAACGAAGCATTCAACGCCGACACACGAACCACCAAGGTGAACCTTGGCGTGGGCGTTTACTGCAACGAGGAGGGGAAGATTCCACTCTTGCGTGCCGTTGCCGAAGCGGAAGCCATTCGTGTGGCGCAACATGCCGCCCGAGGCTACTTGCCAATCGACGGCATCGTGGCGTACGACCAGGCCGTGCAAAAGCTGCTGTTTGGCGCTGAGTCGCCACTGTTGAGCGCAGGCCGTGTGATTACCGCCCAGGCCGTGGGCGGCACTGGCGCGCTGAAAATCGGCGCCGACTTCCTCAAGCAACTGCTGCCCAACGCCGTCGTCGCCATCAGCGACCCAAGCTGGGAAAACCACCAGGCGCTGTTTGAAAAAGCCGGTTTCCCGGTGCAGACCTACCGCTACTACGACGCCGCCACCCACGACGTGAACCGTGCCGGCCTGCTCGAAGACCTCAACGCCCTGCCGCCACAGTCCATCGTGGTGCTGCACGCTTGCTGCCATAACCCGACCGGCGTCGACCTCAGCCCGGCCGACTGGCAAAACGTGCTGGACGTGGTCAAGGCCAAGAACTTGGTGCCGTTCCTCGACATGGCCTACCAGGGCTTCGGCGATGGCATCCACGAAGACGCCGCCGCGGTGCGCCTGTTCGCTGAGTCGGGCCTGACCTTCTTTGTATCCAGCTCGTTCTCCAAGTCGTTCTCGCTGTATGGCGAACGCGTAGGCGCGCTGTCGATCGTCAGCGAGTCCAAGGAAGAAAGCGCGCGCATCCTGTCTCAGGTCAAGCGTGTGATCCGCACCAACTACTCCAACCCGCCGACCCACGGCGCAGCCATCGTCGCCGCCGTACTCAACAACCCGGAACTGCGCGCCCAGTGGGAAGCCGAACTGGCCGAGATGCGCCTGCGCATCCGTGGCATGCGCGAGCAGATGGTGGCCGAACTGGCCAAGGCTGCTCCAGGCCATGACTTCAGCTTCGTCGGCCGCCAGCGTGGGATGTTCTCCTACTCCGGTTTGAGCGTTGAGCAAGTCACCCGCCTGCGCACCGAATTCGGGATCTATGCGCTGGATACCGGTCGCATCTGCGTGGCGGCGCTGAACCAGTCGAACATTGGTGCAGTGACCAAGGCGATTGTGCAGGTGCTGTAAGAGAGCACACGTTATACGAAGGGGGAAGCCAATGGCTTCCCCCTTTTTATTGGCGAACACACTAGACTGAACATCGACTGCCCCCTTGCTGTGAGAGCTTTATGAGAAACGACGACCTGGATCTGCGCGCCGACCGCGACGAACTGCACGACTACGCCCCACGCGCACCGCAAGCCAAGCGGCAGAAGAGCTTGGTGCTGCAGGTAGCGCTGGGAGTATTCCTCGGTGGGTTGGCGTTATGGCTGGTACAACTGGGCGCGACGGCAATCATGGCCAAACTGGCCATGGGCACCCTGCAATTTGGCGGCTGACCCGCTCTCCTGTAGGAGCGAGCTTGCTCGCGAAAAACCCAAAGACACCGCGTTCATCCAGAATGCCCGCGTTATCGTTAACGGTCTTCGCGAGCAAGCTCGCTCCTACAAAACCCGCGTTCTTCCAGCAGTTTTACGAAACTGTTCAAACTCTGCGACACCGTGCCCCGCCGCCAGATCAGCCAGGTATTCAAGATACGGAACGTGTCGGGCAGCGGCCACACGCTCACCGCCGCACACCCCGGCATACTCTCCAGCATACTGCGCGGCATCAGCGCCAGCCCGGCCCCGGCGCTGACACAGGCCAACATGCCGTGGTACGACTCGATCTCGAAGATCCTGCCCGGCACCGCGCCATCCTGTGAGAACCAGCGTTCGAAGTGATGCCGGTAAGAGCAGTTGGAGCGAAACGTATAGATGTTCTCGCCATTCACATCCTGGCCGCGGGTGATCGGCGCGTGATGCAGTGGCGCAATCACCACCATCTCTTCCTCGAACACCGCCACACCCTCCAGCGTGGAATGCAGCACCGGCCCATCGACAAAGGCCGCCGTCAGCCGGCCCGACAGCACGCCTTCGATCATGGTGCCCGAGGGGCCCGTGCTCAGGTCTAGCTCGACCTTGGTGTATTGCTGGTTATACGCTGCCAGTAACGCAGGTATACGGACGGCCGCCGTGCTCTCCAGCGAGCCCAGGGCAAAGGCGCCTTGGGGCTCCTCCCCCGCCACCGTCGCACGGGCTTCTTGCACAAGGTCGAGAATGCGCCGCGTATAGCCAAGGAAATTCCACCCGGCCGGCGACAGGCGCAGGCGGCTTTTCTCGCGGATAAACAACTCCACGCCCAGGTCCTGCTCCAGTTGTTTGATGCGCGTGGTGAGGTTCGACGGCACCCGATGAATCAACTGCGCGGCGGCGCTGATGCTGCCTTGCTCGGCAACGGCCTTGAAGATTTCCAGCTGCACCAGATCCAAATCATTCTCCAATCATGTACATGATCGTTCCCACGCTCTGCGTGGGAACGCTGCCTCGGACGCTCCGCGTCCGATCGTTGGCGCATAGGTCTTTGACGCGGAGCGTCATGGAATGCATTCCCACGCAGAGCGTGGGGACGATCTAACATTCTCGAATTGAGAACATATTACTTATTATTATTCAGTTTCCAGAAAACATACAACACCGTACGCTGGCCCTATTCCACTCATTCAGCCGGACGGTGCCATGAACAATGTTATCTCCCACCAGACCCACGCCCTGTCGATCAACCCCGCCAACGGCGAAACAGTCGGCAGCTACCCCTACGAAAGCGCAGAACAACTGAACGCCGCCCTCGCCCGCTCGACCACTGCCTTCCGCACCTGGCGCCGCACGCCTGTGAGCCAGCGCGCCGAATACCTGCTGGCCCTGGCTGCCGCCCTGCGTGAGCAAGCTGAAGAGATGGCGCAAATGATCACCCTGGAAATGGGCAAACCCATCGCCCAGGCCCGCGCCGAAATCGAAAAATGCGCGCAACTGAGCGAATGGTACGCCGCCCACGGGCCGGCCATGCTCGCCCCGGAGCCCACCCTGGTGGACAACGGCAGCGCCCGGATCGAATACCGCCCACTGGGCCCGATCCTCGCGGTAATGCCGTGGAATTTCCCGGTGTGGCAAGTGCTGCGCGGCGCGGTGCCGACCCTGCTCGCCGGCAACACCTATGTGCTCAAACACGCGCCAAACGTGATGGGCAGCGCCTATCTGATCCAGCAAGCGCTGCGTAAAGCCGGTTTCGCTGAAGGCGTGTTCGAAGTGATCAACGTCACCCAGGAGGGCGTGTCCGCTGCCATCGCCGACCCACGCATCGCCGCTGTGACCCTCACCGGCAGCGTGCGCGCAGGCATCGCCATCGGCTCACAGGCCGGGGCCGCATTGAAGAAATGCGTGCTGGAACTGGGTGGCTCCGACCCGTTTATCGTGCTCAACGACGCCGACCTCGACGCCGCCGTGCAAGCCGCGGTCATCGGCCGCTTCCAGAACAGCGGCCAGGTCTGCGCCGCCGCCAAGCGCTTGATCATCGAAGCGGGCGTGGTTGAAGCCTTCACCGCCAAATTCCTTGAAGCCAGCCGCGCCCTGGTGATGGGCGAGCCCACCGCGGACGCCACCTATATCGGCCCCATGGCGCGCTTTGATCTGCGTGACGAACTGCACGGCCAGGTCCAGGCGACCCTGGAAGAAGGCGCCACGCTGCTGCTGGGCGGCCATAAAGTCGCGGGCGCGGGCAATTACTATGAACCGACCATCCTGGCCGACGTCACCGACCACATGACGTCGTTCAAACAGGAACTGTTCGGCCCCGTGGCATCGATCATCACCGCCCGCGACGCCGAGCACGCCGTGGCGCTGGCCAATGACAGCGAGTTTGGCCTGACCGCGAGCATCTTCACGGCCGATTCCGCAAAGGCGCGGGCGATTGCCGATCAGTTGGAAACCGGCGGGGTCTTTGTCAACGCGTTCAGCGTGTCGGACCCGCGGGTGGCATTTGGCGGCGTGAAGAAAAGCGGGTTCGGCCGCGAGCTGTCGCACTTCGGCGTACGCGAGTTCTGCAATGCGCAGACGGTATGGCTGGATCGTAAGTAGCCTGCCAGCATTGGCGCTTCAACAATTAATATGCCGTCGCACGCACTGAACCAACCCGTCCAGTGCCGGGGGATTCACCGGCGCGAGTACACAGACTGTGTGCTCGCGCTCGCCCTCCGCTACTGTCAGGGTGTAATGCACTCGGCCTGGGTTGCCAGGCTCGGGATCGGTGCTTTGCGGCAACTGGAAAAAATCGCACGCTTCAATCAGTTGCCGCAACTCCTGCTGGTCGGGCTCGGGCAACGCGTCCAACTCTACCGTGCGCGGCTTGGCCAACCCCGGAAAAAACGCCGGTCCGCCGCTTTCCTTGATTGAAATTCGCATGGCTGTTCCTCGCCGCGCAGGCGGCTTCGTCAAACGTTTATACCTACCGCTTTCCAGCCTTCCTTGACTGCCTTGTGCTCAGCTTTGTTCACACCATAAAGCTGACCGGCAATATCGTGGGTAATGCGCGCAAAACGCAAAAACCCGGAATTGGGCCGCAGCCGCGAATCGCGCAGTGCGTCATACCAGATACACCCGGCACGCTCCCAGGCGAACCCGCCAATCCGGGTGGCCACCTGATAGAACGCGTGGTTGGGAATGCCGGAATTGATATGCACCCCGCCATTGTCCTCGTAAGTTTGCACAAAATCATCCATGTGCCCAGGCTGTGGGTCTTTGCCCAGCAGCTTGTCATCAAACGCAGTGCCTGGCGCCTTCATCGAGCGCAGCGCCGTGCCCTTGATCTTTTTGGTAAACAGCCCCTTGCCGATCAACCAGTCGGCGTCCTCGGCCGTTTGCTTCAGCGCGTACTGCTTGATCAACGAGCCAAACACATCCGACAACGACTCGTTCAGCGCACCGGATTGATTGAAATACATCAGCTTGGCTTCATCCTCGGTCACGCCATGGGCCAACTCATGGCCAATGACGTCGAGTGCCACGGTAAAGCGGTTGAACAACTGCTGGTCGCCATCGCCGAACACCATCTGGGTTGAGTTCCAGAAGGCATTGTTGTAGTCCTGGCCGAAGTGCACCGTGGCGTCCAGCGCCATGCCCGCATCGTCGATGGAATTGCGATCGAATACCTGGTCAAAAAAATCGAAGGTTGCGCCCAGGCCGTCATAGGCTTCGTCTACTGCGGCATCGCCACTGGCGGGCTGCCCTTCACCGCGAATCAGCTTGCCGGGCAGGCTGTCGGTGTTTTCGGCGCTGTAGATCGAGCGTTGCTTCTCGGCGCCCACGGCCAGTGCCATGCGGGCCGGGCCCTTGGCGGGTACCGCGACCATGCGCAACGAGCGGAACGTGCTGTCCTTGGCACGCGTGCGTAATGCGACTTCCCGTTGGGCTTTGTCGCCGTGGCGGGCGATCTGGTCGAGCATGTACGGCGGGATCAGGCAAAAAATCGGGTTGCGCGGTTGGCGAACACACATGAGCTGGCTCCTTTTTGGCGTGTGATGAACGTCCGGGTAACGGTTTTCAGGATAGTCCTGAGTTAGCCACCTGGGCCAAATTGTCATGGTTTTGTGTTTCAGTGGTGTTTATCCCAGGCCCATAAGGAACATGCCCATGCCCGCCCGCGCAGCCAACATCGACCTTTCCCACCGCCCAAGGCTTGCCGACCTGCGCCCATTGGTCGCGGCCAGCCCCACCCTGCTGGAAGCCAGAGCCGCGACGCCGCGCGTCACCGCGGCCAAGGACCTCAAAAACCGCGCTGGCTATGCCGACGACTTCCTCAGCGACTTCGTGGTGCCATGGCCCACGGTTGACCAGCCACTGGCGGGCGATGTGCAACCCAAGCGCCTGGACTACACGCATTTCTCCATCACCATGTCGCACGCTCGACGACTGGCGCTGTACGTGGGGGTGAATATCGATGGCGCCAAGCATGTGGACATCACGCGCAGCAACGACACCTGGGCCTACGATGGTCGCCTGCCCCTGGAGGCGCAGGTAGGTGAAGACCTTTATGCCGGCAATGGCCTGGACCGTGGCCACCTGGTGCGGCGCCAGGACCCCAACTGGGGCGATGAGGCCAACACCGCCAACTTCGACACCTTTCACTTCACCAACTGCTCGCCACAGATGAGCGGCTTCAACCAGAAGACCTGGCTGGAGCTCGAAGACTACATTCTCGACAACACCCAGCGCTGGAAAGCCCGAGCCACGGTGTTTACCGGGCCAGTGTTCGCCGATGACGACCGACTGTACCGTGGCGTGAAAATCCCCAAGGCGTTCTGGAAAGTAGTGGCCTACCTCAGCGACGATGGCAAGCCGTCCGCCAGCGCCTACATGATTGACCAGAGCCGCGAACTGGGCCAACTCGACCTGGTATTCGGCCCGCTTCGAACCTACCAGCGCAGTGTGATTGCGATCGAACAATTGACCGGTATCCGCTTCGCCAACCTGGCCGACTACGACGGCTTCAGCAACGAAGAGCGCGCCACAGGCACCCGGATCGAAGCGCTGATCCGCGGCCCCCAGGATATTCGGCTCTGACGCTTCTTTTGTAGGAGCGAGCTTGCTCGCGAAGCACCTGAGAACGCCGCGGCGCATCAGGCTCCCCGCGTTATCGTTGACGACCTTCGCGAGCAAGCTCGCTCCTACAGGGGGTGATCGCTTACCATACCGCCGCCGGTTCCCGTATGGGACTAACAGGGAATTCGAAACGCCGCACGCGACGTGAAACGAAACTGCCCCCGCAACTGTAGATGCCGAGCCTGCCCTTGAATGCCACTGGACCACGTCCGGGAAGGCGGGGCATGGCGACGACGCATCAGTCAGGAGACCTGCCGGCCCAGCTAACTCACTAACCGGCGGGGTGTCCGGGAAGGACATCCTGGCCCTGCGCATCAGCAGCCTCCATGGGCGTATTTCCGAGCCGTACCTCCCCTGCTGCACCTACGGTTCACAAGGAGATCGCCTCATGCTGCCACGCGTTACCGCCCTGATCGCAGGCTTGGGTATGTGTGCCCTGGCGCAAGCCGCGCCCACTCAGTACCCGCTGACCCTGCAAAACTGCGGCAGCACCCTGACCTTCCAGCACGCCCCCGCCCGCAGCGTCACCATCGGCCAGGCCGCCACCGAGATGCTGTATGCCCTGGGCGTGGGCGACAAGGTGGTCGGCACTTCGCTGTGGTTCAACAACGTGGCGGCGCAGTACAAGGCCCAGGACGATCACATCGAGCGCCTGGCCAACAACGAGCCCAGCTTCGAAGCCGTACTCGCCAAGCGCCCGCAACTGGTGGCCGCCGAGCTGGAATGGGTGGTGGGCCCCCAAGGCGTGGTCGGTACCCGTGAGCAGTTTCATGAACTGAAGATCCCCACCTACCTGTTGCCGTCCGATTGCGAAGGCAAGGACAACCTGGTCGGCGCCGACGGCACGCGATTGGAGCCCTTTCGCATCGAGACGATCTACCAGAGCCTCCAGCAACTGGCGCAGATTTTCGACGTGCAGGATCGCGGCCAACAACTGACCGACGAACTCAAGGCGCGCCTGGCCAAGTCCGTCGCCACGGCCCAGGGCAAGGGCTTGCAGCAAGCCAGCGCACTGGTGTGGTTTTCCAGCGCCGAAATGGCCAGCGACCCTTACGTAGCCGGCCACAAAGGCGTGCCGCAATTCATGCTGCAAACCCTTGGCTTGCGTAACGTGGTGCAGTCCGATGAGGAGTGGCCTGCCGTCGGCTGGGAAACCATCGCCAAGGCCAATCCCACCTTCCTGGTGATCGCACGCATGGATCGCCGTCGCTACCCGGCCGACGACCATGAAAAGAAACTCGCCTTCCTGCGCAGCGACCCCGTGACCCGCAACATGGACGCAGTGAAGAACAACAGCATCATCATCCTCGACGCTCTGGCCTTGCAGGCGAGCCTGCGCACCTTCGAGGGCCTTGAACAACTGGCGGCCGCCATTGACGGCTACCACCTGGGCCAATGATGCGCACCCTACTCGCCCTGGCGTTGCTGCTGCTCGCCCTGCTCGCTGGCGTCGCCATCGGTGAAACCGCCATCGAACCGCAGGTGGTGCTGCAGGTGCTCGCCAATAAACTCTGGGGCGCCGGCTACGTACTGGACCCCATCGACGAAGGCGTGGTGTGGAACTACCGCCTCACCCGTGCCCTGGTGGCCGCAGCTTGCGGCGCAGGGTTGGCGACGTGCGGCGTGATCCTGCAATCGCTGCTGCGTAACCCGCTGGCCGACCCGTACCTGCTGGGCATCAGCGCCGGCGCGTCAACCGGTGCGGTACTCGTGGCCTTGATAGGCGTGGGCGGTGGCCTGGTGTCGTTGTCGGCGGGCGCGTTTGTGGGGGCGATGGCGGCCTTTGCGCTGGTGACTCTGCTCGCACGAGCCAGTGGATCGTCCAGCGGCACCGGGCAGATTATCCTCGCGGGCATCGCCGGTTCACAGTTGTTCAATGCCCTGACCGCGTTCCTGATCACCAAGTCGGCCAGCTCCGAACAAGCCCGCGGCATTATGTTCTGGCTGCTGGGCAACCTCAGCGGCGTGCGCTGGCCGTCGGTGTGGTTGGCGGTGCCGGTGGCGGTCGTGGGGCTCGCGGTGTGCCTGTGGCACCGGCGTGCACTGGATGCGTTCACCTTCGGCAGCGACTCGGCAGCCTCCCTCGGCATCCCGGTGCGCCGCGTGCAATTTGTGCTGGTGGCCTGCGCCGCGCTGGTGACGGCGGTGATGGTATCCATCGTCGGCTCCATCGGGTTTGTCGGCTTGGTGATTCCCCATGCGGTGCGCCTGTTGCTTGGCACCGGGCATTCGCGTTTGCTGCCGGCCAGTGCCTTGGGTGGCGCGCTGTTTTTGATCGCTGCGGACGTGCTGTCGCGCACCTTGATCAAGGGCCAGGTGATTCCGGTGGGTGTGGTCACCGCATTGGTGGGCGCGCCAGTGTTTGCGCTGATCCTGATTGGCCGGAGGAATGCGCGATGAGCGTACTCAGTTGCCGCGGCCTGGGCTTCAAAGTGCGTGAGGCGCAGTTGCTGCGTGACATTGACCTGGACGTGCGGTTGGGTGAAACCCTCGGTATCGTCGGGCCCAATGGCTCGGGCAAATCCACCCTGCTCAAATTGCTGGCCGGTTTGCGTGTGCCAGCCAGCGGCGAAGTTCGCCTGGGTGGCAAGCGGCTCGGTGAGTTGTCGCGCCGCACCATCGCGCAGCAATTGGCGGTTGTGGAGCAACAGGCCGACACCGACGACGCCATCCGCGTGTTCGACGCCGTGGCCCTGGGTCGCACGCCGTGGCTGTCGGCATTGAGCCCCTGGTCGCGTGAAGACGATGCCATCGTGCACCAGGCCCTGCATGACGTAGACGCCACCCACCTGAGCCAACGCGCCTGGCGCAGCCTCTCGGGTGGCGAACGCCAGCGCGTGCACATCGCTCGCGCCCTGGCGCAACGCCCGCAGATTTTATTGTTGGATGAGCCGACCAATCACCTGGATATCCAGCATCAACTGGCGATCCTCAAAGGTGTGCAAGGCTTGCCGGTGACCACCTTGATTGCCCTGCATGATCTGAATCAGGCGTTGACCTGTGATCGCCTGGCCGTGCTGGATCGCGGGCAACTGGTGGCCCTGGGCGCGCCGCTGCAAGTGCTGACGCCACAGCGCTTGCAAGAGACCTTCGGCGTGCAGGGGCATTACCTGACGGACCCGTTCGACGGCGCGCAAATCCTGCGCCTGCGCTCCAACTGAACCTGTAGGAGCGAGCTTGCTCGCGAAAAACTTCCAGGCGCCGCGTTCATCCAGAAAACACGCGTTATCGTTGACGTTTTTCGCGAGCAAGCTCGCTCCTACAGAAGTTGGTGCATATGGGTTGTCTGCCAGATCGGGTCGGCCTCGACATCCACCACCTCGAACCCCTGCCGCTGCCAGAAATCAATCGCACCGGGCAGAAACGGATGGGTATGCAGGTACATCATCTCCACGCCATCCGCCCGCGCCAGCGCTTGCAGCGAGCGGTATAACCGGCCCGCCAGGCCCGAGCGTCGCGCTGCCGGGAGCACATACAGGCGCACCACTTCCACCGTCTTGCGCCCCTGAAAGTTCAACTGCGGGAAGCGGCCGTCGTAGGGCCGATAAGCCACCGAGGCAACGATCCGGCCTTCGGCACGGGCAATCAAAAATCGCCCGCCGCCCTCAAGGTAGATGGCTTCAAACTGCGCCAGATCGTGGGGAACACCGGTGGCACTGAGCGTGGGAAACAGTTCCTCACGCGCCTGCAAAGCGAAGCTCAGCACCTGGGGAATGTCAGCGGCCTGCACCGCCTCGATACTAACGCTCATCGCCAAGGATGCGGCTCGTTATCCATTGGCGAGCGTAAGCCAACACGCGATCGGCCATCGCCACCGGAAAGTGAATAAACCCGTGGGCCGCTTCCGGCAACAGATGGGCCTCAACCTTCGCCCATCGCTCGGCAATCAGCAGGGTGTCATCCTTGAGCGGGTCCAGTTCGCCCACGAACATCAACGCTGGCGGCAGCCCTTCAAAGTCCCCATACAAGGGCGACAACGGTGGCTGTCGACGCGTCTCGTCGCTGATCCCCGGCGTCAACAGGCTCAGCGCCTGAACCATGCCCGGCCCGTCCAGTAACAAGGTGTCCGGCCCAGCAGTGCGCACACTGGGGGTGCTGGTCAAATCGTAGACGCCGTAATACAACACCGCGCCGCTTACCCGCTGGAGCAACTCGGGCCATTGCTTGAGCGCCAACAAAGTGGCCGCCGCCAGGTGCCCGCCGGCCGACTCACCGACAAAAAACACCGGCAGGCCGGCAAACTCCGGGCAGTCCGCCAACAGCCAGCGCGCAGCCGTCAGGCAGTCATCCAGCAGCCCTTCGATCGGCGTATCCACCGCCAGCCGATAATCCACCGACACCACCGCCACGTCGCACGCGTTGACCATGCCAAGGTTAAGGTCGTCATCCATTTGCGCATTACCGATCACCCAGCCACCGCCGTGGATATCCAGCACCACGCCTCTTGGCGGGCCAGCGGGGCGCAGGATGCGCAAAGGGATCGCCCCGAGCATTTTGCGTTCCGCCAGCGGCGCCTTCTTGAAGGTCTGGCTGGCACGCAGCAGCGCCTGGATCAGACGCGGCATCACGCGGTTGCGGACCTTGAAGCGCGGCATCCACGCCAGTTTGCGATTGAAGCGGCGCATCTGGGCCAGTTCGGGCTCGCTGGCGGGCCAATGCTGGTAGGCCATCAGCGATTATTACGCAGGATCGAGAAGTTCAACGCCGCGGCCACGCACAGCCACGCCAGGTACGGGAACAGGATCAGGCCGGTGATCAAATCCAGGCGAACGGCCAGCACCACCATCGCTGCCACGGTGAGCCACAAGAGCACGATAATCACCATCCCGGCGAACAACCGATGGGCACCAAAGAACACCGGCGTCCACAGGGTATTCAACGCAATCTGCGCCGCCCACAGGGCCAACACCATTTCGCTGCCGGGGATCAGGGTCAAGCGGTAACCAGCCCAGGCCAACAGCAGGTAGATGATCGTCCATGCCACCGGGAACAGCCAATTAGGCGGGGTGAAGCTGGGCTTGACCAGGGATTCGTACCAGGCGCCGGGTTTGAAGATCACGCCAGTGCTGGCGGCAGCGGCGCAGGCGAGCAGGAAGATGAAAAAGGTCATGGTCGGTCCTTGAGGTCCAGTGGATGGAAAACAGTACACTGCTTTTAAGTGACTCGAACAACCGCGGATAAATTCAATGGGGCGGCAAAATACCCGCGCTTCTACGCGTCATGAAAATTGGTTATGGTCGGCAACATCCAGCACCGTTGCCCGAGACATCCCCTTGCCCCAGCTTGCCGATCACCGCAGCCGCCCCTGGTCAGTGTTCCTGATTTTCCTGCGCCTGGGCCTTACCTCCTTCGGCGGGCCGATTGCACACCTGGGTTATTTTCGCCAAGAGTTCGTCACCCGCCGCCGCTGGCTCAGCGAGCGCAGCTATGCCGAACTGGTCGCGCTGTGCCAGTTCCTCCCAGGCCCGGCCAGCAGCCAGGTCGGTATCGCGTTGGGCCTGTCCCGCGCAGGTTACCGGGGCGCGGCGGCAGCCTGGGCCGGGTTCACCTTGCCGTCGGCCATCGCCCTGATCCTGTTTGCCCTGGGGCTGGCCCACTACGGCAGCGCCCTGCCCCCTGGCGCGCTGCACGGCCTTAAGGTGGTCGCCGTAGCCGTGGTGGCCCAGGCCGTGTGGGGCATGGCGCGTAACCTGTGCCGAGGTGTTTTACGGGTGGCGTTGATGTTGATCGCCGCCTGCGTGGTGGTGCTGCAACCCTCCGCCTGGGCTCAGGTCGGGGTCATGGTGGTCGCAGGCGTGGCTGGCCTGCTGTTGTTCAAGCCCGAGAGCAGTGCCGAGCCCGACGCCCTGCCCATCGCCATCAGCCGCCGTGCCGGAGCCCTGTGGTTGATGCTGTTTTTGCTGTTGCTGGTGGGTTTGCCGATCCTCGCCGCATGGGCGCTCAACCCCACACTGGCGCTGGTGGACGCCTTCTACCGCACCGGCGCACTGGTATTCGGCGGCGGCCACGTAGTGTTGCCGCTACTGCAAGCCGAAGTGGTGCCCAGCCAATGGGTCAACAACGATGTGTTCCTCGCCGGTTACGGCGCCACCCAGGCCGTGCCCGGCCCGCTGTTCACCTTCGCCGCCTTCCTCGGCGCCTCGATGACCCACGCCCCGAGCGGTTGGCTTGGCGGAGTAATCGCGCTGCTGGCGATCTTCGCCCCGTCGTTCCTGCTGATCTTCGGCGCTTTGCCCTTCTGGGCCAACCTGCGCAGAAGCCCACGTACCCAGGCCGCACTCGCCGGGGTGAACGCGGCGGTGGTTGGCCTGTTGTTGGCGGCGCTGTACCAGCCGGTGTGGACCAGCGCGATTTTCAACGGCTACGACCTCGCCCTGGCGTTGCTGGCACTGGTCGCGTTGATGGTGTGGAAACTGCCGCCATGGCTGGTAGTGATAAGTTGCGGCCTACTCGGCACGTTACTGTAGGAGCGAGCTTGCTCGCGAAAAACTCACGGGCGCCGCGTTTAATCTGAAGGCACGCGTTATCGTTAACGATTTTCGCGAGCAAGCTCGCTCCTACAGCATTGGGGCTCAGCCCGGCTCGACTATCTTGAGCCACGGCCAACGCGCCTGATAACTCCTGGCCTTGTGCAAAAACAGCTCCGGCTCCGGATGCAAAGGGTTGATACGCAACACCCCCTGCTCCACATCTTCCAATCCATAAGGCGCATACACCTCACCGCAAGCGATATCCAGCGCAATGCACGTGCCCGCCACCAGGTAACGGTCAACCCCCTGCCGAGCCGAATGCAACTGCGGGTAAGGCCGGCCAAACCGCTGACCATACCAAAGGTGCACCCGCGCCTGATTCCTGACCTCCACATTCACCCCCAGGTCTTGGAACAGCCCCTGCGCCGCACGAATTACCGCGTCTTCCGCCTCGTAGGACAGGTCCTCGTCAAAGTAAAAAACGTCGTAATCCTTCACGCCCTGAGCCGCCGGCAGATTCGCCTGATGGTTCCACACCGCCTGGAACAAACAGCCCGCCGTGAGCATGCACTGCTGCACACCCAGATCCGGCAAGCGCGCGGTGAGTTGCGCATTGATAGGGTTGGCCATGGCCAATTCGAGCAGGGTGTCGACCGTCAATGTCATGTTCAGTCCTCCATAATCTGGCGCAACAATACCACCCCAACATGTCACTTCTGTAGGCGCGGGCTTTTAACACCGAAACGAATCAGAAGTTTGACGAAATCACCTCGCGCCCTGCGCACAACTCGGCGCGAAGCCGAACAAATGAAACCAACATGAAGAATGCCCCCACTTGCTTGTAAAGCAACTTTACGCAGCACTACCCTTACAGGCCTTACCTCAGCTGCCCCCACTGAAATTGATCAGGACACCGGCTAAATGGAGTTCGCCCCTTGCACGCTCCCAAAGGTGCGTATCGCGATACCTGCAACGCCTTCTCACGCCAAAAGTATGAAGGCCGAGAGCGCTGCATAAATGTGTCTAACTTTAACGCCGAGCATCTAAACCCACGTCGTTGATGACACCGGCGTAGTGCCGTCATCGTTTTCGGCGCAGATAGAGCGTAAAGGTCAATTCAAGGAGAATGACAGTGAAGTGGATGGATGATGTGCTGGACACGATCGACAATGCCCGAACCGAAGCTGAATTGTTGGCTCGGATCGTCAGCACGGCAAAACACCTGGGGTTCGACTATTGCGCCTATGGAATCCGAATCCCTATCCCCGTCACCCGCCCCAAAATCGTGATGAGCAATAATTTTTTGCCTTCATGGCGACAACGCTACGCCCACTGCAAATACATCGCCGTGGACCCGACGGTACAGCACTGCACGAAATCGACGATACCGATTGTCTGGGACGAGCAAATGACCCGGCAAAACCCGCAGATGTGGGAAGAAGCCCGTGGCGCCGGGCTGGCCCATGGTTGGGCGCAATCCTGCCTGGACGGCCGCGGCAGCGGCGGCATGCTGACACTGGCGCGCTCCAATGACCCTATTACGGCCCAAGAGCTTGCCGCCAATCAAAAATACATGCGGTTTTTGGTGCATGTCGCTCATCAGGGGTTCTTGCGCGTGCTGACGCCGCACTGGCAGTTACCGCAGGAAAAAACCCTGTCGCAGCGTGAATGTGAAGTGCTCAAGTGGGCAGCCGACGGCAAGACCGCCCACGAGATCGGTTTGATCCTCTCGCTATCGCGGGAAACCATCAAGTTTCACCTGCGCAATGCAGGCTCGAAACTGGGCGTGCATAACTGCACCGCTACCGTCGTGCGCGCCACTTCACTGGGCTTGCTCGTCTGACACATACCTGATTGGCGCACCCCTGATGCGTTAATGCCGCTCAGTGTGAACAACAACAATAATACGCGCACCCTCACGACACACCTGCCCAAAAGAGCAGTACCTAAGTGTTCGATTATTCTGCCGAATGGCCCCTCGTTTTTTTGCCGAGGGTTCCTCATGTATATAACCACGGGTACGCGCCTGACATTACCGACCGAACTGTGGCAGGCCCTGTTGCTGTATCGCTATCGCGTATTTGTCGAAAAACTTGGGTGGCATCTGGACTGTGCGGTCGGTGAGGAACTGGACCAATTTGACCGCGACGACACGGTGTACGTAATCGCCCGTCAAGGCCCACACATCGTCGGTGTGGCGCGGCTGCTGCCCACGCACAAGCCCTATCTGCTCAAGGAAGTGTTCCCCCAGGTGCTGGGTGGCCAGGTACTCCCTCATTCTGCGCACATCTGGGAAATCTCCCGGTTTGCCGCCGTCGACCTGCAACAACAGACCTTCACGGGCCACTCCCTGTCATCGCCCAACGCCGTGGCGCTGCTGCACGAAGTGCTCACGGTCGCCGCTTGCCACAAGGTTCGCCAATTGATCACGGTATCGCCGCCGGGAATTACCCGCTTGTTGCGCAACGCGGGTTTCGACGCTCATTGCGAGGGCAAGCTCACCGTGATCGACGGGCACAAGATCATGGCCAACTGGATCAGTGTGCCGCCCTGCCTGGCTGATCGAGAAGTGGCCTGAAGCAGCGCAAATGGCCTGCCGCTGCGGGCAAGTCGGCCGAGCCGACTCCCCAAAAGGTTAGGTTACAACCTCAGGCGCCTGCTCTTAAATAACGCTGCATCGGCATTCCAACCGACTATAAATGGGACACACGATCTACATGAAAAAAGTCATTGTCATTTCTGGCCATCCTGATCTTTCGGTTTCCCGCGTCAATACCGCGATCATGGGCAAGATCAGCCAGCGTGGCGTCAAGGTCCATAGTCTGGCCAGCGCGGTGACGCCCACCGGGTTCGATATGGGTGCAGAGCAGGCATTGCTCAATGCCCATGACCGCATCGTGTTGCTGTTCCCGTTGTACTGGTATTCCTGCCCGGCAATCATGAAACAGTGGATCGATGAAGTCTTCACCCCCGGCTATGCCTACGCACGCGGCGGCGACAAGCTCAAAGACAAGGAATTCATGATCATCACCACGGTGGGTGCGCCCTCCTCCGGCTACCGCGCTGGCGGGTTCAACCGTTACACCCTGGATGAATTGCTCAGGCCGTTGCAGCAGACGGTGGCGTACGTCAAAGGCATCTACCTGCCTGTGGTCGGGATTTACGAATCGGTGTTCATCGATGACGAATCAATCGACGTCACCGCTCGGAATGTCGCCGCACAAGTGATTGAGGACCAGGCCAGCGCCGACCAACTCTACGAGAACATGCTGTTGCAGGCCGAGCAGGCACAAATCGCGCTGCTGCAATAAGGTGCCCTCACGCATGAAGACGTCAAATAACCAGATCCCCCCGTGCGCCAGCCTGGTGGCCGCGCGCAACGAGCTGGGTTTTCTGCACTCTGCCAGCGCACTCATCGACACCCAAGCCACGTCACTGGAACTGTACTGCCAGATGACCGCCGCGACGCCCGCCTGGCTCAAAGGCGCGTTCAGGTTGCGCGACAGCATCTCACAGCACTTTCACGTCGAGCGGATCGGCGGGTTCTCGGGTGTCACACCCCAGTGCGCCCCGGTGGTCGGCGAAAAGCTCGATTTCTTCACCATCGAAGCCATCAGCGCACAGAAGCTGGTACTGACTTCCCGCGATACCCACCTGGCGGTCATGGTCTCGATCGATACACCTCTCACGCAACCGCGCTGCCTGCATATCACCACCTCCGTCAAGACCTACAACACGTTCGGCCGCCTGTACATGCTGCCGGTGGCGCCGGTGCACGGGCTCATCATCAAGCGTTTGCTGTCCCGTCTCCCCCTACATTCCCCAACTCGCTCACTTGGAGATCGCAACTCATGAACAGCGCAGACTCAATTGACCCTCATCTGTTGCACAAAGACACACCCAGGGATGTATTGATCGGACGACCCAGGCTGATTCTGCCCAGCTTTCTCAGTGCTTCGATCGGTGCCGACATACTGGCTGGCAACCCCCAGGATCAGGACCTGTTCAAACAGCTGTACCGTGCCCAAGACGGCCGGTATGTGCTGCGCCATCTGCCCCTGACCCTCAGTGCGGAACAGGCCGGCACACTCTCCACCTTCGAGATCCGCCTGGCTGACTTCTATACCGAGTGCGACGACCACTTCATCCTCACGGCTGAATTCATCCCCCACCAGGCCCAACGCTACCTGGCCCAGCATTTTCAAGGCGGTGATGCCCACATACCGCCCGACCAGGTAATGCGCATGATCGAATGCCTTGAGGCGCTCGCGCAGTGGGACAAGGCCAGGCAGGGCTCTTACCTGTTGATCAACGACACCAAGAATTACTACTTCTACAACAAGCAGCACGAACATGTGCCGGGCCTGATGTTGATCGAAGTGGCCAGGCAAGCCATGTACCACTACGTCTACAACTACTTGGGCCATCAGCGCGGTGCGGTTTCCATTTCCATCGAAGACTTGCGCATTTCCTTCAACGCCTACACCGAATCGGCTTACGAGGTCGAAGTCGTGGTGCAACAGACCCACGGCTTGAAGCGATCGCAACCCAAGTCCATCGACAAGTGCGCAAACTTCTATCAGAACGGCCGGCTGGTATCGCGTCTCTGGCTGCAAGGCGCAGTGATCAAGTTACCGCTGTTCAAACGCATGCGTTCGTTGAACTACCCTCAGGATCACTGGTTCACCCCTTCCGATCGCTTGCCCAAGAACATCCTCGTGCATCACGCCGACAGTGCGCTGCAAGCCAGGCTGAGCCTGCTCTCGGTACTGGGCGTGCTGGTGACTCACCGGGCCGAGGGCATCAATTGGAGCACGGTCACGACCGTATCGCTGTATATCGAAGGGGGCGGCTTCCTCAGCCTGCCCGTTGCTTCGACTTGCTCCACCGGCGAACCCGACCAGCGCGTGCTGGTGTTCGACAAACTGTCCAAGAGCCAGGCCAGCGAACTGCGTGAAACGATCAAGTGCCACTGCTTCTTTGCCGGGCAGATGCAATGGAACGCTGGCTCTTCACCTGACCCTCTGGCGCCCGAGCAAATCGTGGCATGAGGATCCTGCGCCCATGAGCTATGAGTTATCACAACGCCCACTGATGATCGGTCAGGGCGTTTCGCTGAAAAACCGCATGTATTTCGCGCCGATGGGCATCGACCTGGCTACCTCGGACGGTTCGCTGTCCGAGGAAATGCTCAGGTTCTATCAACATGTAATCGACGGAGGCTGCGCCATGGTGGTGCTGGGCAACTCCTCCATAGCGCCCTCCACGCGCCTGCATGCGCGAGGCCTGTGCCTGCATAGCCATGCCAACGTGGAAAAGCTCGCGCCGCTGGTGGAGTACGGTCGCCAGCGGGACTGTCCAGTGGTGGTGCAACTTCAGCATTACGGCGCCCAAGGTGGCACACAGATCAGCGGCCAACCGCTGCTTTGCCCGAGCCGCAGTGCGTTATCCCGCGGCGCCGAGGCATTGGAGATGAGTGTCGAGGACATCGACGCCGTTTGCGATCAGTTTGCTCAAGCGGCTCTGCGAGCCAGACAGGCCGGCGCCAGGATGGTCCAGCTTCAGGCCTCCAATGGCTACCTGCTGAGCAGTTTTCTATCGCCCTGGACCAACCATCGCAATGACGCTTACGGCGGCAGCCCGCTCAAGCGAGCGCGGTTTCTGTTGGAAGTCATCGACCGCATTCACAGGGTTACCGCAGGAGAGCTGGATGTTTCCGTGCGCCTGGGCATTGATGATTGCGTAGGCGCCAACGGGCAGCAACCGGAACTGCTCCAGGATGTGGTGGCTGCCCTGGAAAACGCCGGGACCTCGGCAATCATGTGCTCGATCACCATCAAGGAAACCTTCCGCTACATGCTGTCTGCCCATCCGACGATTCAGCAACAGTTCGTCGAAGGGGTACGCCTGATCAAGTCATTCACCTCGCTGCCGGTCGGCTATGCCGGTTTCATTGGCTCCCTGCAGGAAGCAGAAAATCAACTGCGGCTGGGTCACTGTGACCTGATCGGTATGAGTCGAGCCCTTTTTGCCGACAACGACCTGATCAACAAATCGCTCGCCGGCCATGAAGACAAGGTTCAGCAATGCCGGTTCGACGGTAACTGCTTTCGGGACAAGAGCAACCCGCAACTCGACCGGGTGTATTGCTGCGTGAATGAGCACTACAAGCGTCCCGCTCACATCCACTACGGGAATCAATAACATGGAATTTCAAGACAAGAACATCGTCATTACCGGCGGTGCCAGCGGCATCGGCCTGGCGGTGGCAAAACAACTGGCCAAAGCGGGCGCACGCCTGTTCCTGATGAGCAGGAACCAGCAAAAGGCCGACGCCGCTCTAGAGATACTGGGGGCTTCGGCGCAGTTCATCTTTTGCGATGTGGCGTCGCACACGTC
Source organism: Pseudomonas sp. DWP2-2 (assembly GCF_049897065.1). Lineage (NCBI taxonomy): Bacteria > Pseudomonadati > Pseudomonadota > Gammaproteobacteria > Pseudomonadales > Pseudomonadaceae > Pseudomonas > Pseudomonas sp. DWP2-2. The sequence continues at coordinate 736,943 of NZ_JAFCVN010000001.1, forward strand.
GGTAGCCGAGGCATTCGCGACGGTGGATGGCGAGGTGGATCAGTTGCACTTTGCAATTAACAACGCCGGCATTACCGCCCCCTACGCACCGATCGCGACCAGCGCACCGCAGGATTGGGACAGGGTCATCCACACCAACCTGAACGGCCCCTTTTACTGCCTGCAAAAAGAACTGGAACTGATCAGCCGGTACCCCGATGGAGCGATCGTCAATGTGTCTTCGTGCGCGGGCGTGATGCCTATGGCCAATCAGGCCGCCTACGTCGCCAGCAAGACCGCGCTCAATGCCTTGACGCAGGTCGCCGCGATGGAGAATGCCTGCGACAGCGAATCCGGTTTTGCCGTACGCGTCAACGCCGTAGCGCCCGGGCCGACACTGGGCGGTATGAACTCTGCGGAACGGCTGGCGGCCCACCCGGAAAACACCCAGCGCAAGCGTGACGTGACCGCCATGAAACGCTTTGCCCATCCAGAGGAAATCGCCGACGCGATCGTGTTTTTGTTGAGCCGCAGATCCAGCTACATCACCGGCTCGGTGCTCAGTGCCGATGGCGGCTATCACATCGGCAAATTCTAGGGGCAATCATGGCTAGCATATTGATCACCGGTGTGAGCACCGGTATCGGCAACGCTCTGGCGCGTTATCACTTGGCCAGGGGCGACGAGGTGCTCGCGGTATCACGCAATCCTGCGGCCAATATCCCGTCACAGGAGCGCTTTCACTTCCTCAGGTGCGATTTGACCGATATTGACCGCGCCCCGGCAATCTTGCAGGCGTTGCTGTCGCGCTCCTCCGCCCCGGTAGACACCGTCTACCTGAATGCGGGTCGGTTCGGCAGCCCTCCACAACTGGCCACGCAAACCTCGATGCAGGAGTTCAACAGCGTCCTGGCACTTAACCTGGGCGCGGTGAAAATGGTCCTGGATATCCTGTTGAGTGCGACGCAGCCTCCCAGCACCGTGGTGTTTTCATCATCGATTTCGGCCGTGCGCCAACGGGCCGGGATGCTCTCATATTCGGTCTCCAAGGCGGCGCTGAACGCTCTGGCAAAGATCTATCACCTGGAAAACCCACACACATTCTTTGCCGTGCTGGGGCTCTGCAACGTCCAGACGACGGTGGCGAAGACCATCATGGCGGCGGATGAACGCTTCAGTGATCTTGTCGCACTCCGCCAACGGGCGGCAGTGCCCGGCTACATCGTCGACGCAGAATCCCGCGCTGCGCATATCGTTCAGGTCTTGGCCGAGCGCCATCATCTTGGGCTGAAATCGGGTGAGTTTCAGGAAATCCGCGACTTGTTGAACCAGCCACTCCAGGAGGAGACCCGCAATGACCCAATCCACCCATGAAAAAATCGTACGTGTCGGCGCTGCATACGACATTCTCGCGATGGCTCCCTTCGCCTTGCCGATCGTGTCCGTCTGGGCCTATGCACTGATCCAATGGGTTGATTTGCAACTGGGCTTCGACAGCCACTTCTCGGCGCTCGACCCCACCGCCATGTTCCTGCTCAACATCGGCGCCTGGGCATACCTTGTGTGGGGCGTTGTACGTTGGCGAGCCCCTACACGCGAACATGCCCGTCTCAGCGCCCTGCTACGCGTGATCGTAGTGGTAGTGCAGGGAGTGGCCGTCAGCAGTGGCGCTTCACCTTTCCTGCTGGTGCTGGGTGCCGTTCAATTGTTGCTGGCGGTGCTGGAGTTTTCGCATAGATTATTCGAGCGCAGCGGTGCCCCATCCAGCCGAGAAGAGGCACGCGCTTACTGATGCCGCCGGAGGCCAACCTGGCGCTTGATGAAGGCCCGCCCTCTTCTCCTCGACATCGCCCCGGACCATCCACCCACTGAGCGTTCCTGCTTACCCCTAGCTTTTTCTAGGGGTTCAAGCGCGACGGCTAACAACCCCACAATGCCGCGGTAGTGTGGGGTTCTTCTCTGTTGGCAAGTTGGCTTTGGATGATGTTGGGCGGGTGGTTACCGTGCGGTTGCCGGCAGCTCCTGGCACCACTTGATAGAACGCAGCGCTTCCTCGGCAGGCACAAGCGCGTAGCGCGAGTAAAACATTGTTCCGCTGAAACGACGGCCGTCGACTTCACCCAAGGTCTGCCCATCCTTGTAGTCAGAAGTGCTGAGTTGATCGGCGATGTAATACACCTTGCCATTCTCGACGGTGATATCGAAACGCTGGTTAACCATACCGCTGATGATCGGTGGCGAGGTGGAGGCAACGCTGTGCTTGCCGGCGGGAATGCCGGCCTTGAAAAAACTACCGGAAGGCAAGCTGCCGATAGTGCGGCCATCGACCTGAATAGCCGGGGCGACCCCGCCACCGATGCTCGCCGCCGTGCGATAAAAGTAAACCGTCGCCTCATCCGCACGAGGTTCAGCCGGTGACGTGAAGAACGGTTGGCCTTTGAGGTCCGGACCGCTGATGCAACCGGTCAGTGAGACCAGGCCTGCGAACAGGCTGGCCCAGAGTAGCGTAGAGCGCTTCATGCATGAATTCCTTGAACGTGGATCAATGGGCGTCGGGGTCGATGACTGTCACCGGTACCGGCTTCAAATCGTGCACAGCCCTTTACCGAAGTCAGTGGCATCAGAACTCGGCCAAGGCGCAAAACCACTCTTCGGCGTCAGATTCACGATGTTCCGGTCCTTGAGCATCGGGTACTTGCGCTTGAGCGCCTGCACCGTGTCATCGGCATTATTCACGTTGGACAGGCAAAAGCGCAGGGCATCGACGCGCAGATCACCGATATAGAGAGTTTCCCCGGCCTTCACCGAGAAAACCGCAGGCACCGGGCGCGGCATCGACTTACCCGCGTAATACACGTAATGCCACTGCGTGTACTCATACTCACCCGGCGGCACTTCATACATGAAGTAATGGCCCAGCACAGAGGGAGATGGCTGATCATCTTCATTGCCCAGCGTTGTCAGCCGTATTGCGGTGCCGGGGGCTCCCTGTTGCTTGATCTCAACCACCAGCCCATGGGGCTGCATCATCGGAAAGCTCTCACCAACCGAACCCACGATGATCGCCTTACTCGGGTCCGGTGCGTGCTTGCCGTCGTAGCGTGACGTCGCGCACCCGGATAGAAGCGTCGCGCAAAGTGCGACTGCGGCCCAGACAAGATGTTTACTGCTGACTTTCCCTAGCATTGGTTTTTTTCCGATCAGTAATCTTGCAGTTCGTAGAGCCCAGCCGAGCGAACCAAACGTTCGCACATCTGATGCTTCGTTGCTGGCTCGTCGGCCTCTATTGTCCAGCTACCCGCACCTTGATAACAACCCACGCTTGACCCACTCCTGTAGGAGCGAGCTTGCTCGCGAAAACCCCAAACGATCACGCAGCGCCTGAAGGTAAAATCCGATTCCCCTGCTGCACCTTGCTCCATTGCCTACGCCTGCGTCAGAATCCGCCGGCTTGTGCGCTGAGGTGGCCGTCTCTAAGGTGGCTCGGTCGCTGAATTGTTCAGTGATCGGGTTTAGTAGCCTGAAGGTTAATCCAGACAACGTGCACAAGCTTCATCGATCAGACATTGCGTCTGTGTTTGATGGTGGCTGTGCGCAGGGCACCTTCGGGTGCGCCGGCTTTGTTTGGATTCCCCGGTCTACTAACCTGCGCACAGCCGCCACCCTTATGTTTAGTAGCTAAAGGATGATGGCCCTAAACAGGAATTCAAACATGCTCAAATCAGATTCAAGTGCTCTCTTCAACGTTGCCCCCAACGCCAGCAACGAAACCCTCATCACCAACAGCTACGAAACCTTCACCAACGTCAGCACCCTGCTGCTCGACCTGTCCGAAGACCTCAACGGCAAACACCGCGACATCGCCCTCGCCATACACCAACTGAGCGAACTGGGCGTACTGCTTACCGCCAGACTCCTCGACCGCGAAGTGCCGTGCCCTGGCTGATGATTAGCCCTTCAACTTGCTAGCCCGATAACCGCCGCGTCGTCGTGAGCCACCTACAGCGACTCGGCGGTTTGGTTTGATGGGTAGGTCGACTGGCTAGAGCGGGACGGTTACGCTGACGTTTTTCGCATGACGGGAAAAGCGAATGACAACGGTGTATCAGGGAAGCTGCTTATGCGCAGCCGTCACTTACGAGCTATCCGCCACGCCAAAGTCAGTGAGCCACTGCCATTGCCGCCAGTGCCGCAAAAGTCACGGGGCCGCATTCGCTTCTTACGGCAGTGTTCCCCGTAACGCACTACGCCTACTTTCCGGCGCCAACAGCATCAAAACCTATGCATCCTCAGAGGCAGTGTTGCGCGAATTTTGCACGCACTGCGGCTCGGCATTGTTCTGGTCGCGGTCTCAAGGGGAATTCGCCGACTGGGTGTCAATAGCGCTGGGCACGCTCGACACACCCTTCATAGCTGAAAAGCAAAAACACGTTCATGTCGACTCCGCAGTCCACTGGTGCAGCTACCCGCCTCAGAAACCGCCAAGCTGCATGATATGAGTCGCCTGGGCCTCATCTGTTCGCTTGAAGCCACAGCGCTCATAAAAGGCGCTTCCTTCAGCCGTATCCGTGAAAAGACGCACGACCTGAAACCTGAGAGCGGCACGTTCAACAAGCGCCTTTACCAGCGCCTGCCCGACGTGTTGCCCCCTTGACGAAGCTGCGACGTACACCCGTCGCAGTCTGGCCACATTATCTTCAGCATAGGGATCAACTGAAAGACCGCCGATGCCTATCACTTGCTGATTCAAATAGGCCGCCATCAGACACTCGCCGGGTGCATCAAAGCGGTTTGCTCCAGAGTGCCATTCGTTAATCAGACGAGTGAGGAACCTGAAACCCTCGCCAACGGCCTCCTTTTCCAGCGCCTGTATCTGGCGCGGAAGGTGGGTGATCCGTCGAATCTCATATCGTTTCATCCATCCCTGCCTCCAATATGAAACGCGTTCAATGCTAACAATTTCGTTTGAAGGCCACTCCTGTAGGAGCGAGCTTGCTCGCGAAAACCCCAAACGATCACGCAGCGCCTGAAGGCAAAATCCGATTCACCTGCCGCACCTTGCTCCATTGCCTACGCCTGCGTCAGAATCCGCCGGCTTGTGCGCTGGAGTGGCCGTCTCTAAGGTGGCTCGGTCGCTGAATTGTTCAGTGATCGGGTTTAGTAGCCCACCTTAGACCTAACAAGTGCACACGCTTCATCCATCAGACGTTCGCGTCTGTGCTTGATGGTGGCTGTGCGTAGGGCGTCCTCGGACGCGCCGGTTTTGTTAGGTTCCACCGGTCTACTAACCTGCGTACAGCTACCGCCCTTATTGTTTAGTAGCGATGGGGAAGTGGCCCAAGCAAGGAACTTAACCATGGTTAACAATTCAACCACCCTCTTCACCGTCGCCCCAAACGCCAGCAACGAAACCCTCATCACCAACAGCTACGAAACCTTCACCAGCGTCAGCACGCTGCTGCTCGACCTGTCCGAAGACCTCAACGGCAAACACCGCGACATCGCCCTGGCCATCCACCAACTGAGCGAACTGGGTGTACTTCTCACTGCGAGACTCCTGGACCGCGAAGCGCCCTGCCCTGGGTGATGATTAGCCCTTTAATTCAATAGCTCGATAACTCGTCGCGTCGTTGTAAGCCACGTACAACGACTCGGCGAGTTGGCGCTTGATGGCTTTGGTGGATTCAGACTCGGCACATGCCCTTTACGATGACGAGGGCGACGACTGCTTTCGGCCAGAAGCGGACGTCCAGCCCACCACTTTCCTCAGGGAGAAGCTGCCAACAGGAAGGCAATCTTGAAAAGGATATAAACTCGCTTGGCGGTGTCCCAGACGTCAACATACGGAAATAGATTCGTGCAGATTCATATTATCTACACCCGAACAATCACGTTCCTCTCCAAGCATCCTTACCAATCATGGAGAGAAATTCAAAATCAGTACCCTGACTACATGACTTCGCTCGGCCCTTGGGAAGAAGATACGATCATCGATTACCTTGCAGATGAATACCCAGAACTTTCCCCGCATCCGCAAGAGCAAGTCAACGCATTCATAGCGGATACTCAAGAGACAAGAGTGCTTACTTTTGCCGCGTAAATCGTCTTAGCGAGCATTCTCAGAAGCTCGCCCTCGCCGTCCGCTTTGAGTCGGAAGCCGCTGTTCGCGACGGTCTGTCGTCGGCCGTCGCTATACATGGCCAAACCTCAGTCTGTTCCGCCATCTCCAGGGCGTCATCGACCTCAATCCCCAGGTATCGAACAGTGCTCTCCAGCTTCGTATGGCCGAGCAACAACTGCCCCCCCCCGCAGGTTCTTCGTCCTGCGATAGTTCAGTGTTGCCTTCGTACGTCTCATTGTGTGTGCCATACATGGCTGGATCAAGGCCCACGGCTTTCACCGAGCCTTTGACGATACGAGCGTATTGAAGAGTAGATAGATGGTCTGAAGTATCCAGCTGGCTAGGAAAAAGGTAGTCCTCGCTGCGTGGCTGGGCCCGGTGTATCCAGGCCTCGAGAGCAGATCGTGTTTGATCAGTGATCTCAAACTGCACAGGCCGCTGCGTTTTCTGCTGCATCACCATGGCTCGTGATGATAAGTGCTCGCAATGAGCAACATCGCGCACGCGGAACTTGGTTAAGTCGCAGGCTCGAAGCTTGCTGTCGATGGCCAGATCGAAGAGAGCTAGATCTCGGTTTTTTTCCGCAATTTGAAGCCTTACTCGGATGGCCCAGATATCTCTCAGTTGGAGTGGGGTTTTCTGCCCGACCAGTTTTCCTTTGTTCCAGGGCTGACGTCTGCAGGTAGCGATGATGGTCATGAGAAATCCTCCACGTGTGGAAGGACAAGGATGGCTAATCGGAGCAACGGTCGCTAACCGGCCAAAAGCTGCCGCTGGTCATAATGTATAAATCAACAAAAGCCGACTCTCCTTTACCTTTCTATGGAGGCAGCACTCGTTGATGGCACCGAAAGGGCCGCCTGGCTGACTTGGCACTTCTTCCCTGTGAAGCCTCCCCGCGACAGTTCATCGCACAGGTTAAAATTGCAATTTATATTCGGATGAGGTATAGCGCTAGAACGACTGGCGAGTTAACGTCATTACTACTCTCTCGGTTTTTAAAATAACTATAGTAGTGACAGACAGGGAGTACGTCCGATGATCGATTTTTCAAAACTTCAAACCGGCCAGAATAGCGATACTGCTTTACAGCCCAGGGATATATTTAATTCTCTCCCAGGAAAAGAGAAAGGAAGGTATCAATATCCAAGGGATGTGCAATCTAAAGTTTGGGAGCAGTGGCACAGTCGAAAGGCTGAGAGCAATCTCGTAATAAAAATGAATACCGGTAGCGGTAAAACAGTAGTTGGACTGTTGATATTAAAAAGCTGCCTGAACGAAGGGAAGGGGCCAGCAGTTTACATCGTTCCAGACAACTACCTAGCTGAACAAGTTATCCAAGAGGCCAGATCGTTAGGGTTGTCGGCCACTACCGATTACAACTCCCACGGCTTCCTGCAGGGGAAAGAGATCCTTGTGGCGAATATTCATACTCTTGTCAATGGGCTATCAGCATTCGGGGTTGGTGATCAAGGAATAAAAATTCGTATTGGATCTTTAATTATAGACGATGCGCATGCATGTCTAGATACAATTGAAGAGCAGTACACAATATCCCTGCCAAACTCTAGTGCATCATACAAGGGAATTTATAAGCTGCTGAGAAACTCTCTACTGCAACAGAGTGAGCCCCGCGTTTTAGAGCTGGAGAATTATGACCCTTCAATTCAGATGCTTGCGCCATTCTGGGCTTGGCAGAGTAATATAAGCGAGTTAAGTAAGCTTCTTATCCAAGAAAGGAACGAAGATTACCTTAGGTTTAAGTGGCCACTAATAAAAGATAGCCTTAAGCTATCGCGCTGTGTCGTTAGTAGCTCAAAAATTGAAATATCCCCTCACTGCATACCTATCAACTCAATCCCAAGCATTGAATATGCAGAACGAAAAATATTCATGACTGCAACTCTTGCTGATGATAGCGTGCTGGCAAGTCACTTCGGAATTACTGATGAGCGGGCGTATCAAGCGATATGTCCTGATTCCTTTGGCGACATTGGTGATCGATTGATTTTAATGCCGCAAGTTATCAATCCGGAGTTGTCAGATGACGACATAAAACAGCTTTGCATTCATGCAAAACAACATATAAATGTAGTAATTATTGTACCGTCAGATCATCGCGCCAACTACTGGAAAGATATTGCAGACTCGGTATTGAAGAAAGGAAATATCCACGATGGAATTAAAGCGCTTAAAAAAACGACAGCGGGTCTAACGGTGCTAGTCAATCGCTACGACGGCATAGACTTGCCCAATGATGCTTGTCGGTTACTGGTTATTGATGGCCTTCCAGACGTAAGGCGCATGATCGACAAAATCGAAGAAGGAATTCTGCTAGGCACTGACCGTTCTGCCACTCAAATCACTCAACGAGTGGAGCAAGGTATGGGCCGAGGAGTACGTTCTAACGATGATTATTGTGCTGTACTCTTAATAGGAAAAACGCTAACTCGAAAACTATATGCGAGTTCCGGCGTTCAAAAATTCTCGGTTGGAACCAAGGCTCAGCTCGACCTATCAGAAAAAGTCGCCAGCCAGATTGCCAAAGCTGATTTGCAAGCCATTTGGGATACACTGATCTATTGTTTAAACCAAGATCCCAATTGGGTTTCCGCAAGCAAAGGTGCACTAACTAGTCTCACGGCAACCCCTACTAGCAATGCCGACCCTGTAACAATGGCACTCCGTAAAGCCTACGATCAAGCATTAGCCAATAATTCAAAGAATATTGGGGATGGGATAATAAATTCTATGCCGTCAGCTACCAAGGTGATGAGATCCTATTTAAAGCTGAGAGCCGCGGAATACGTAAATTTGTATGATCAAGTCGAAAGTCAAAAGCTGGTGCTTTCTGCGGCGAATGATAACCCGAGAACTTTGAAGCCTATTGATGGCATTGGCTATCACAAGTTGGAGGGCGAACTTCTTGAGCAGGCAAGAGAATGTAAAAATTACCTTCAGAGCTTTGCTAATCCAAATATCCCAATAATTGAGCTTGACGGCGTTTTAGAGGACCTAAAATTTGAGCCGGAGACAGCGGCTCGCTTTGAACTTGCGCTTGCTCAGTTGGCAAGATTTATAGGCTTTACTTCGCAACGCCCAGAAACAGACTCTGGCAGAGGTCCCGATGTCTTGTGGCGTACCGGCCCCAACCAATATATCGTCATAGAATGTAAAAATGGTGCGACAACCGATACTATCAATAAACATGATTGCAACCAATTAAACGGATCGGGAGAGTGGTTTGAAAATAAGTATGGGGCAGGGATGTCATACTTTCCCATAATGATTCATCCAGCGAAAAAGTTCGAGCATGCAGCATCTCCAAAAGCAACTACAAGAATCATGACTAGTGAAAAACTGGAAGCTCTCAAAAAAAGTGTTCGAGATTTCATCAAGTCAGTGTGCTCACAAGGCCTAATCAGCGACGAAACTCAAATCAGAAATCAATTGCTGCAACTCAAACTCAGGGCCGTCGATTTCCAAGTTTTTTACACTACCGCGTACATCGCATCTTCATAGCAAATGAAGCCGTGGTTAGTTTGAACTCGGAATGTCGCCATCACGGTGGATATGCACTGTGATGTCTAAAAATGCAGTGGCAAGAACGCTTTGCGCATCCAAAATATTATTGATCAATTGCGACCTGGGTACTGCTCAGTAATCGGATCCCTAACACTCTTCTTCGCGCCCCGTCATCCGCCATCGCTAGTACCATTGTTTTTGTTGCTTCAAGAGACATGAGCCGTTCTGAGACGAAATCGTCTAGGGTTTTCATGGACTGAGAGCCATTGCAAAACGTAAATGCCTTTCCCCACCCCAAGATGATCTTGTCGATTCGGTAGAGGGCTGATGAATACGAGTATTTACCGTTACCGTCTTTATATTCCGCATTGTAGCGAAGGGCATGAGCTGCTGTGTCAAATTCGGCCCTTAGCTTCACTTTGAAGCGCTTACGAGTTGCTTCGCTGGGCTGGACTAGCCCTGGAGATACGTTGCAGCCTAGGAAGTCGAAGCCTTTATCTACGGATCCCCGAGACGCTTTTACTTTGTCTACACGTGGGTCATAGGCGCTCAAGCCTATTTTGCCTAGCTCCTTTAAAGCCCTGTTGAAGGCTCGATCCACATCGCTAAGACTCTCTCCAAGCAGCAGGAAGTCATCGATGTAGCGAAGGCACGTGATGCCATCGGCGTTCATGGTCACGTCGAAATCGGCTAGGTAGATATTGGCTAACAACGGGGATAAGGGTGAGCCTTGCGCTACACCTTCGATTCCTATCGGAAATATCTCGTCGAGACCCTGCCTTCTCAAGTCGTCGATGTTAACGAGGTCGGTCGTGATCGCCAAGTCTAGGAGCTTGAGCGTTGCGTCACATTTTATGTGGGAACGTAATAGATTCTGGATACGGTCTTTATTTATCTTGGTAAAAAAGGCCGGAATGTCCGAGCGAATATGGAAACGGGCACCATTTCGCATAGCATCCCTAGCGTCAGATATGGCCATAGCAACGCGTTTCGTGGGTATTCCCCCATAGCTCGTTGCAGTGTCGAGCACTTTCCTAACAAACGGCACACGACGTTGTAGAACGTCGAGCAAGGCACGCTGAACAACGCGATTGGGGATAGGAGATAGCACCAACGGACGAGATTTCCCGCCCGTTTTTTTTTGTGCAACTCCGGTCTGTTGGAGAAAAGCAAATGTCTGCTTTGACAGGGACCGCTGAATTTCAATCAATGAGTCAGGCAGTCGACTCTCAAATTCTTCAGCGTCTCGCCTTATTTCGTCGGAGGAAGAAAAAAACGCGCTACTGCGCACCTTCCTCCACGCACCGTAAAGGGTTCGTTGACTATAGATGTCCTTATACAGTCTGCTCACTCAGACGATCCTTGTGTTGTTGGGCATCACCAGTTCGCTCTCACCCAACTGCTACAGGGACTAACTACCTTCGGGAGACCCAGATACCTGAACGGCTATCTTGGTCGCGACCCGCACAGCGCCCTCCGAAGAGATAACGCTGCCGTCTGGCAAACTTGGTTCAACGCCGCGTGGCGGCTCGACCAGCAAGCAGACGAAGCAGAGGGCAGCTACAAAGAGCCTAACTGCCGCACGCGCCACATTGGCACGTTTTTGCATGGACACATATTGGCCTCCTGGGCGCATGGGGTACGAAGAATCGTACCTTTTTCGTCCTCTCGGTCAACTGCGCCTCACGCAATTTGACGTCGAGCGCCGCACTGAAAATAAAGCTGCCAACCGTCTGGCGTGCCCAATAAAAGGACAGAGTTACGGTTGTTGACGCAGCAGTCGGGCAACACTCACTACCTTCGGGAGACCCAGATACCTGAACGGCTATCTTGGTCGCGACCCGCACAGCGCCCTCCGAAGAGATAACGCTGCCGTCTGGCAAACTTGGTTCAACGCCGCGTGGCGGCTCGACCAGCAAGCAGACGAAGTGGGTTCATAGTAGCAAATTAATGGCTGATAGCTAGTAGGATCGAAGGGGGGTAGAAGAACTATGATTGAACGCCCTCTAATGGCCGATTTCTGCCGTTCGTGAAGGACAGCAATCGGCCAACCTAAGCCAGAGTTAAACCACCGGTATCCGGTACACAACCGAATCATATTTCTCCGCCATCCGCCTCTCAATGACCACTCCCCCCAAAGCTTCGGCAATACGCCGACTCGCACCATTCTGCGTCGCAACAGGATAGATAAAGTGCTTCGCCACCACCCACTGGCTAGCCCACTGAACAACCGCCCGCACCGCTTCACCACCAAACCCCAGCCCATGTTTATCTTCACGGATCCAGATACCCAACTCCGGTGTTTCACTGCCAGTATGGTGCAGCCCGACCAAGCCGGTAAAACGAGCACCTACCCGCTCCCTGACCGTGAACACGATGTCGCTGCCATCCGCTATCGCAGGCAGCCACCGTCCCCAGACTTGCGCGTACTCTTCCAGCGAGGCAGGCGGTTCCCAGGACATGTAGCGAGTCAGAGACAGTGAGATACAAGAGAAAGACTCAACAGCGTCCTGCTCGCAGAAGGGCTCGATGCTCAGGCGTTGCGAGAGAATGCGGATTGGGTGGGTGTCCACTGGCATTGCACTTTCCTTCCTGGGGCCGTTACTCCATGTATGCCGTGAACATACCATGCGGGTCGCTTCATCAGTATCAGGCTCTCTATACTGAGCCCCCAGGATGGTAGCTAGAGCACCCAATATGCCCGTCGCACCCAATCAAAATTCCCCCATCATTTTGGTCCCGGTTCAACAAAGCGACTTGGATAATCTGGTAGCCATTCGAATCGAGGCCATGCGCGAAAGCCTGGAGCGTGTTGGGCGATTTGACCCAGTGCGTGCGCGGGAGCGGTTTCTTGGCGGCTTTGAAGCTCGCGACACACGCTATATCGAGGCGTCTGGAGAGAGGGTGGGTTTCGTAGTGGTCAAACATCACCCCAATGAACTCTTGCTCGACCACTTGTATGTCAGGCCGGGCGCGCAAGGTTCAGGGGTAGGGTCTGCTGTTCTCTCTCAGATTTTCAAAGAGGCGGATGCGGCTGCGCTGCCTATCAAAGTGGGGGCTCTCAAAGAAAGCGCTTCGAATCGCTTTTATACCCGCCATGGCTTCCAGTTCATCGAAAGCAGTGAATTCGACAATTATTATGTTCGTCAGCCTATTCCGGCGATTGGCGCTCATTCCGGAACCATGGGCTGACGAGCACTAGCCCTTCAGTTCACCCGCCCGATTGCTCGCCGCGTCGTCATACGCCACATACAGCGACTCTGCAATTTGGCTTTTGATCGCCTTGGTGGCCTCCAAACCCAGCACAAAACCCTCGGCTTTACCGCCAGCACGGTTGAGTTCTTCATGGGTGGAGGCGCCAGTAATAGCGTCAAGCAGCTTGGCGGCGTGGGGGCCGACGCCTTTGGGGAGGGAGATCTGGTCGATGGACATTATCGCTACCTTGAAAAATTGAGTTCGGGAGCGAGTGGAACCACTGCCGGGGCTGGCATGGTAGACCTGTTTGCCATGAAAGGGGTCGCTTTACGCGCAGCGGCGCTATTCTTTGCGGTTACGCAGTCAGATGGGGCCATTGATCAATCTGGAGGGGCTTATGGAGTATTGCGTTGAGGGCTACTGCCTTCGGCCATTGGCATGTGACGATTTCGAGAGGGTCAGCCGTTACGAGCGCATCAACCGCAGGCATCTGCAACCCTGGGAGCCGCTCAGGGACGAGGAATATTTCACCACGGGCAACGCAAAGGCCAGGGTCGAGCAGCAGGTCAACAATATGCACGCTGGCAACGCTCTGTGTTTCCTCTTGCTTGAACCCGAGAGCGGAGAGGTCCTAGCGCGGTGTAACTACACGAACATTGTGAGAGACGTTTTTCAGGCCTGTCATCTTGGCTTCTCGCTGGCGGAATCAGCCCAAGGCCGTGGCCTGATGAAAAGAACGCTTCAGATCACTAACCAACACTGCTTTGAGCAGTTGGGTCTTCATCGGATCATGGCCAATCATTTACCCCGCAATGTGCGAAGTGAACGCCTTCTGGAGTCGCTGGGGTTTGAGAATGAAGGACATGCGCGAGCCTATCTGAAAATCGCTGGCATCTGGGAGGACCATACGTTGAGATCGTTGATCAACCCTGAACAATAAGCGCGGCCACTGCCGCCGACCGGTCCTCGACGACAGCCGCAGGCTGCGCCGATCAAGCCTGGGTGCTGAACCCCTGGGCGGCACGCCGCTCCAACATCGCCCGCTCAGTCTCTTGCGTCGCGCGCTCGCCGTTGGAAGACAATTGGTTTATGAAAAACTGGTTTCTGCCCGCTTTAATATCCGACGGGTCATGCGTTCTGAACAAGGGCGCCAGATCAATAGTGCTGGCGAAGTTTTCATTGGTCAGGCTGTAGTAGCCCAGGGTGCTTCCAGACCAGGGTGAACCTGCGTCTACCATGTCGATGGCGGCGTTGCGGTAGGCCACGGCTGTGGCTTTCAGCTCAACGGATTGATTGAGCAGAACCGTCAGCCTCTCGGTCGCCTCACGGCTGAGTTGGCCAGCCGTATCGAGCACTTTCAGCCGGCCGTCAGCCTCAACGGTAAAACCGTACCCGGTGCTGGCCAGGTCGGGCGCAGTGGCTGCCAGGTTCGCTTCGAATGTCTGGAAGGAAGCTTTCAGCGCACTTTGCGCGCCATTGAACAGGTCGACGAAACGAGGAAAGTGCGGCGATTCGGAGCGACCGACCCAGGTATCAACGGCCTCCGGGGCTTGTGCCGTGGTTGTCGCCGCTTCACTGGGATGGTAAATGGCCGCGGGGCCGGCGTTTGCCAGGGCTTGCTTGGCGGGGTCCGTCGACGCCTGGGGTACGAGCTTCTGCTCAGAAGGCGTGAGGTTGAGATTGGCCGGTGGAATATAGGCAGGGCTAACGGAAAGTGCCATTTAATCGGTCCTTGATTAGCGGGTTCATACGGGTTATCGACCATAAACGCGTCAGCTTTAGACCGTCACGGGAGCAAGCTCCCTCGCCACAGCTTTTGATCGTTCCACGCCCTGCGCAAGAACGAACACGCGCCCGAAGCATTCCTGATGCTCGAAGGCTCGCCACGGGGCATTTTGAATACCGGGCATGAAGGTGGGGAGCGTACGGCTGAAAATGCTCGGTGGATTTGAACAGGCTACGCCCATGCCGTTAGGCATCCAGATCACACCCTGAGGGATGCATGTTTTCTTGATGTTTCGACACGACCGCTGCCTGTGTCTCCTTGTATATGATCTGGTCACCGCCAGATTCATTCTGGCCGCTTATCATCTGTCGCCTCAATGCGCTTGAAAAAGAACGCAAGGCGACTCGCCAGAAGGATACGACAATGACGACTTGCGCACCCCCTGCTGGGTCACGTGAACACTACGACTCGGTAAGCCGAGCAGTGCATTGGCTGATGTTCCTGTTGTTTGCGTGGATCTATTGCTCAGCCATAACCCATTACCTGGCGTCAGACTCAGCGCTGGATAAATGGCTGTGGCCCTTTCACAAACCCGTAGGGTTGTTATTACTGGTGTTGCTGATCCTACGTGCCAGCTGGAGTCTGCTGAACCAACACCGGCGCCCACTCAGCATCAGCCGTTTCGCCGCCGCCGGGCACGGCATGCTGTATGCACTGATGTTCCTGATCCCGCTGATCGGGATGATCCGCCAGTACGGCTCCGGCCGGGCTTTTTCTGCGTTTGGCGTGCAGGTCATGGAGGGGTTCGAGGGGGAAAAAATCCAGTGGATGGTTGATCTGGGCAGCAACTTTCATAGCTTGCTGGGTTGGACAATGCTGGTGCTTATCCTCGGGCATGTCGGGGCGGTGGTCATGCACTATAGGCAGGGCGATAAGCAGGTACTGCGGCGTATGACAAGAGGGGTGCGCCAGCACTGAAGTGACGCGGCCCACAGGTAGGGCCGCGCTGTCAGGATTGCTCCAACACCACCGGCTTGATCGCCCGCCCATGCTGGCGCGCCGTGACCAGGCCGATGGTCGATGACACTTCGCTGCAATGACCAGGCCACTTGCATTGCGGTACCCTCTCCACCGCGTTGGCGATGGAACACAAACGGGGATACCCGGATATCGTTGCCGAGGATTGCTTGAATGAGTGGCAACGCTTGCGCCCCGCGCTTCAATAACGCCCGCTCTGATCAGCCTATCGCCTGATGCCCCAACCCACTCCCAGGATTCACGGATTTCCTTTATGCCGCCTGCCTCACGCGACCACGCCCGTATCGAACGCCGTCTCATCGCGGCGCTGACCGACGCCTGCGAGATCGCAAAGGTCGAAATTCCGGGCTTCGACTGGTTGACCCACACCGTCGACTACCACGCGTTTCCCCAAAGCCTGCGGGTGATCTGGGTGTTCGACAGCGTTGCGAGCAAGGCTCGCGCCCTTGCGACCGGCGGGGACGCCCGTATGCGCGAGCTGACTACCGCCGCGCTGGATGACGCCGACGTGCACGTCCCGAACATCGCCCGCTGCGTCAGTTTCGACTCCGAAGAGGAATGCCACCTTCGGCATGGCGGCGATTGGCGTCGGCGGCTGGCTACTCTCCGGGGGATCTGAATCGCGCCACGGCTCACTGAGCAACGGGAGACCTCGCTACCCCACCTTGCACGTCAACCAAGCCCCCCAGAAAAGGCTGCTGAAGAAACGCGTCGCGTCGCCGAAGCCAGCGTCATGCAACAGCTTCTGAACCGCGGCCTCGGAATGGGGCGGGTCAGCGCCTTGAAGGATTTTGCCGAGCTTGGCCTTCACTTCGTCCGGGGTGGCGCCATGCTGACGCCAGCGTTGGCCCCATGCCGCCAGCAGCAACGGCTGGCTGGCATACGCGTAATGATTGCCCGCGACGATCAGCGGTGCCCCCGGTTTCAGGTGCGCCCGAATCGATCGCAGCATCCGGTCCTTGGCGTCATCCCCCCCCAGATGGTGGAGCACACCGATCAAGGTGGCGGCGTCGTATGACGCGTCTGCTGCCAGGTCTTCAAGCGTCCCGAGATGCAGGGTTGTTCTATCAAGCAGGTGGTTGGCTTCCAACTGCTGCCTTGCCGCGTCCAGCATCGGCTGCGAGGGATCAACCGCCATGAAGCACCAGCCCGGTTCAAGGTTGGCCATGGCGATGATCTCCTGCGCCGTACCGCCGGCGCCGACCACCAGTATCTTGGCCGAAGGGGCATCGCCAAGGCTCGCCGCGAGCATGCAGGCTGCCAGATCCTGGCACGCGTCATAGCCCGCCAACGCGATACGGCTTTGTCGCGTGTACTCGTTGGCTCTTGAGGTATCGAATTTGTCAGCAGGGTTGGATGAGGATGAGTTCAATGCGGTTCTCCGTGGCCTTGAAGGAAATTACGTTAACCGTGGCAGTAAGAAAAATGCATTAATTTTATGCCCTGCATTCCCGTGGGGAATGCGGGGGCGTAGGAGTGGAGGGGGTTGCAGGATCGTACAAGCCTATGACCTGTCGGCCCGGATAATCTGGCCTTCTCACCGACAGGAAGGCTCAGCATGACTCACCTACAGCAACCCGCCCAACCGATAAACCTCGCGCAAAAAGCCTCGCTCATCGACCAACAATGGAGCCCAAGAGTGGTTGCCGAAATGAACGACTACCAGTTCAAGGTGGTGCGTATCGAGGGTGAATTCATTTGGCATTCGCACCCCGAAACCGATGAAGCGTTCCTGGTGCTTGAAGGCACGCTGCGTATCGACCTGCCGGAGGGCCCGGTGTATGTGAAGCCGGGTGAGTTGTATGTGGTGCCGCGTGGCATTGAGCACAGGACGGCGGCCGAAGGTGAAGCCAGGCTGATGATGATCGAGCCTAGGGGCATTCTGAATACCGGGCATGAAGGCGGTGAGCGCACCGCGTTGAATGACCAGTGGATTTGAGCGCCGAGGCTTATTGCCTTCTGTAGGAGCGAGCTTGCTCGCGAAAAACGCCAACGATAACGCGTGCTTCCTGAATGAGCGCGGCGCCTGTGAGTTTTTCGCGAGCGAGCTCGCTCCTACTGGCATTCGGGAAAACCCCAAGCCCTATCGCCTTTGAATCTGCACCGTAGCAAACGTCGGCTCGTCGCGCGCCTGCTCCAGTGTATTCCTGGGCTGTTGCGGGGCCCGGGATTGCCCCTCTGGCCGTAACGCAGGCGGCGGATGCAGGCGCATGTCCGAGCGCTCATCGCTGGGCGCAACGCCGAAGAAATCCCGGTAGCACTTGGAAAAATGCGGCGTGGACACAAAGCCGCAAATCACCGCCAGCTCGACAATCGAAATGGGCGTCTGCATCAGCAACTGGCGCGCACGGGTCAGGCGCAGCTTGAGGTAATAGCGCGATGGCGTGCAGTACAGGTGCTTCTGGAACATGCGCTCCAACTGGCGGCGGGACACGTGCACGTAGGCGGCCAGTTCGTCGAGGTCGATGGGTTCTTCCAGGTTGGACTCCATCAGGGCGACCACTTCTTGCAGCTTGGGCTGTTGCGTGCCGAGCAGGTGTTTGAGCGGCACGCGTTGGTGGTCGCGCTCGTTGCGAATGCGCTCGTACACGAACATCTGGGAAATCGCCGCCGACAGCGTGTGCCCGTGATCGCGGCCGATCAGGTGCAGCATCATGTCCAGCGGCGCAGTGCCGCCAGAGCTGGTAAAGCGGTTGCCATCGAGCGTGAATACGCTGGAGCTGACTTTGACGCGGGTAAACGCCTCCTGCATCGACGCCATCAGCTCCCAATGCACGCTGCACTGGAAGCCATCGAGCAACCCCGCCTGGGCCAGTGCCCAACTGCCGGTGCACACCGCGCCGAGACGTTTACAGTACAGGCGCGCCTGGCTGCGCAACCAGGCGATGAGCGCAGGGCTGATAGCCTGTTGAATGCCCACGCCGCCGCACACGATCACCGCATCGAAGCCGCGCTGGTCCTGCGCGCACGCGTCCGGGGTCACCGACACGCCATCGCTGGCCCACACCGGCTGGCCGTCCAGACTTAGGGTTTGCCAACGGTAGAGTTCTTCGCCCGCCAATTGGTTGGCCATGCGCAGCGGCTCGACCGCACACGACAGCGAGATCAGGGTGAATTGGTCCAGCAGCAAAAAGCCGATGGTCTGGCAAACAGGTGCCTCGGTTTCCATCACCGCTACCCCACAGGCGTGATCAGGAATGTTCCAGCGCCACCGGCTTGGGTGCCCGGTTGTGCTGGCGCGACGTGACCAGGCCGATGAAGGAAATTACCAACGCCAGGCCAATGGTCGAGGACACTTCGGTGCGGTGTTCCGGCGTCACCATCATCACCCCCAGGGCCAGGCAGATGAATACGATCACCAGGTAAGTCAGCCACGGAAACAGCCACATGCGAAAGGTCAGTTCGACGTTCTGCCGAAGCAGCAAGCGACGCATACGCAGTTGCGAGATAGCGATGACCAGGTACACCAACAACGCGATGGCCCCGGAGCTGGCGAGCAGGAACTGGAACAGACCGGCCGGCATGAAGTAGCTCAGCAACGTAACGCCCGCACCGATGATGGTGCTGGCGATCACCGCCGCCCTGGGCACGCCCGCCTTCGAGGTGATTTTAAGCGCCGGCGGCGCATCGCCGCGTTTGCCCAGGGAAAACAGCATGCGCGAAGAAATGTAGATCGAGGAGTTCATGCAACTGGCTACCGCGATCAACACCACCACATCGACCATGAATTTGGCGTTGGGGATGTTCATAATTTCCAGTGCGCGCTGATAGGAACCCACGGAGGCCAACAGCGGATCGTTCCAGGGCACCACGGAAATCACGACGGAGATCGACAACAGGTAGAACACGCCAATGCGCCAGATCACCGAACGGGTGGCCTTGGCGATGTTCTGCGCCGGGTTGCTCGACTCGGCTGCGGCGATGGTCACCGCCTCAGTGCCGATGAAGCTGAACATGATGGTAATGAACGCGCCCACCACCGCCGACAGGCCGTTGGGAGCAAACCCGCCGTGTTCCTCCATCAAGCGGCTCAAGCCGCTGGCTTCGCGATCCGGGATCCAGCCCATGAGGACGCTGAAGCCCAGGCCGATAAAGCCGACGATGGCAATCACCTTGGCCATGGCGAACCAGAATTCGAATTCGCCGTATTTGGCCACGCTGAACAGATTGGTGATCACCAGCAAAACGATTGAGATCAACGCAAACAGCCACGCATCAACCTGAGGGAACCACTGGTTGAGCACGTGCCCGGCGGCCAAGGCTTCGATGGGAATGACCAGCACCCAGAACCACCAATACAACCAGCCGATGGTGAACCCCGCCCAAGGGCCGATGGCCTGGTCGGCGTAGGTGGAAAACGAGCCAGTGTCCGGGCGTGCCACCGCCATTTCCCCCAGCATGCGCATGACCAGCACCACCAACAGGCCGGAAAACAGATAAGCCAGCAACACCGCTGGCCCGGCGGCGGCGATCGCGTGTCCGGAGCCGACAAACAACCCCGCGCCGATGATGCCGGCGATGGACAACATGGTCACATGGCGCGGCTTGAAGCCCTGCGCAAGCTGACCGTTGGAATCGTTGCAGTTGAGGCTAGTCATTGTTTTTGTTGTTCTCGGGCGGCCAATGACCTTCACCTTAAGTGCCCGAGGCCAGGCACAAGTAGCCTGGTTACGCCACCATCGTGCCTGATATCGACATGGGGATAGTGGTACCGTGAGGCAACGCGCGGTGTGCTCTACTCTTGCGCGCTGCGTATCAACGACCCGAACAGCTCGCCACGCGGCATCTTGCTCAGCTCGATATCGGCATTTTCAAACCATTCCCGCCCGGCTTCCGGGTGCGGCCCGCTCAGCACCACCACGCCACGTTCGTAGGTATAGCGCGCCGCCGCCACGTCACCATTGTGGTAGGTGGCGATGACCTTGTAGGGCGCAGTGGCATTGGCTTTGGGAAAATACGGACCGTCCTGATAGAACACAGAGTCGGGTTGCCCGTCCCACGTCACCCGCACGGCGGCGTCCTCAATACCGGACACTTCAAAACCGGGACGGCCAGCTTCGGTATCAAGCGCCTGGGGGATCAGGCCGAGGTTGTTGTCGTCGGCCAGGTAGGCGCCCATGCACAGGCCCAGGTAGCGGCCGCCTTTGGCGACGTAATCGCGGATGGCTTCGGCACGCGCATCGCCCAGGCTGTCGAGGGCGGCCGGGATGTCCTGGCCGCCACCGGGCTGCACGTAGAGGTCATAGCGCGCCAGGTTTTGTGGAGTGATGTCGATGGGTTCGTCGGCACCGACGAAGTCGATCTGGTAAGTGGGGTTCAGGCGCTGCAGGGCGGTTTTCACGTTTTCCGAGCAATCAGGGCAACCTGCCGGGCCACGGTAGATGGCGACATGGGTGATGGGGCCTGCGCCGTGTACGGGTAAAGGATGCAGCGTAGCAACGGCGAGAAACGTGGCAGCGAGGGCAGGCAGTTTCATGGGCTCGGCTCAACGGTCAGTTGAATGGGTTTGATCCAGTGGTCGCAGCGCCAAGCCTATAACGGTGAGCCTTTTGAATTCGTGAAGAGTTGTAAATCCAGGTCGGCCATTTATCCACTTGCCAGCATTTGCCATAACGACGCGCCTACGCCGGTAATGCTCTCACCGGCGATCAGCCCCGCCGCTGCCGTGATCGCAAAGCGCTGCGTCACACTTGGCCAGCGACAGCTCACGGCCCAGGTCATGATCGCGCCAAGGGCCATCATCAGCGACACCGACGCAGGCAAGACAAACGCCAGTCCCAAGGCTGCCGCACTGGGCAAGTAGCGGGCGCGATGGGTGGGTAATGTGCTGTCGAGTATGCCCAGCAGTATGCCGCACAGGCTTGCAATAGCAATGGCCCAGCGGATGCTGGGTGACAACGAATCCAGCCCGTGGGTCAGGGTTTGGGCCACGGCTTTCCAAGTGGCGACGGCCGGGGCTGGCCATTGTTCGGTGAGCAGCATGGTTTGCGGGTCGGGGATCAACGCCAGGTACGCGAATACGCCGACGACGCTGCCGACAAAAATCCCGAGAATCTGGGCGATAACCTGTTTGTGCGGCGTCGCGCCAATCGCTTTGCCCACCTTGAAGTCATTCATCAGGTCTGTGCACTGCCCCGCCGAACCGCCGGCGGTGTTGGCGCTCATCAGGTTGATCGGCACCTGGCCCGGCGCAACGATGCCAAAACTCAGCTGAGACAGTTGCCCGATGGCGCCAATCGGCGGAATACCGGTCGCCCCCACCACCCGCGCCGCCACGGCGGCCAGGCAGATCGCCAGGGGAATGGTTAGCAGCGCCATCCCAAGGTTGATACCGAACAACAGCGCTTGCAGGCTCACCACCAACGCAATCGCCAAGGCAAACCCCACGGCAGGCCCAGGCTTGGGAACCGCCCAAGGCGTGCCGCCAGCCGCTCGGGTTGAGCGATGCAACGCCCACAGGCGAATCGCCAGGGACGCCAGGGTGGAACACACCATCAGGCTCACGCCGGGCCACAGCAGCCACTCCACCAGCGCGGCAAATTGCGGGCCGCTGCTGTCGGCGGGCAGGCTCACCAGGCCGTTGGCCAACAGCCACGGCCCCAGCCCGCCCCATGCCAGCAAGGCGCCGAGCAGCAGGGTCAGGCCCACGCGAATGCCGATGATGCCGCCGAACCCCAGCAACAGCAGAGAGGGGTCGGCGGTGAAGGTCAGGCGCTCCAACTGGGCGTTCGGCGACCAGCGCGGGAAGGCCCACATAAAGGTATCCACCCACTTGACCAACCCGGACAACAACGCTGCGCCGAGCAGCACTTTCAAGCGCGTGGCGGCTTCGCGACCATGGTTGTAGATGTGCAGCAGGGTCTCCAGGGTGGCCATGCCTTCGGGAAACTTCAGTGCCTTGTCATTGAGCAATGAAGGCCGCAGGTACCACGCGATCCAGATCCCCAGGAAACTTACCGAGAACACCCAGGCGATCATCGGCAGCGCTGCCAGTTGGTTGCCGGTGAGCAAGGTATAAGCCGGGATGGGCGCGACCAGCCCGCCGGAAATGATCGACGCCGCGGCAGAGGCCACGGTCTGGTTGATATTACTCTCGTGCAGGGTCCACGGCAGGTGTTCAGCGGAACGCCGGGCCAGGCCTTGCCAGAGGCCATAACCGATCAGCAAGGCGATGATCGACATATTGAACGACCAGCCGATCTTCAAGCCTGCGTAGACATTGGAAGGGGTCAGCAGGATGCCCAGCACGATCCCGGTGATGACTGCCCGCAGGCTCAGTTCGCGCTCTACGGGCGCGATTGACGAGGTGGAGTGCATGCAGATTCCTTTCGAGAAAAGCCAGTGCCACCTTTAAGTGAGCGCTGGGAGACTCGAAGGTTCACCTGCCGAA
Organism: Pseudomonas sp. DWP2-2; assembly: GCF_049897065.1. NCBI lineage: Bacteria > Pseudomonadati > Pseudomonadota > Gammaproteobacteria > Pseudomonadales > Pseudomonadaceae > Pseudomonas > Pseudomonas sp. DWP2-2. Next base: position 759,917 of record NZ_JAFCVN010000001.1, read on the forward strand.
ACGGGTTCTGTAGGAGCGAGCTTGCTCGCGAAAAACCCAAAGGCGCCGCGTTTATCCAGGAAACACGCGTTATCGTTGACGTTTTTCGCGAGCACGCTCGCTCCTACAGGAGGCGGTGTCGGTGGGCCCGCTATTTGGCGAACGCGTATTCCCCGCCCCGCTCCACCGCCTTGCGGTATGCCGGGCGCGCCTGGAGCTTTTGCAGCCACGCGGCCAAGTTCGGGTAGGCCTGCAATTTGCCCTGGGCCTGGGCGACTTCGCCGATAAAGCTCATCTGAATATCCGCGCCGCTGAGTGCGTCGCCCACCAGGTACGGCGTGTGGCCCAGCACGTCATTCAGGTAGCCCAGGTAGTTGGCCAGCTCCGATTCAATCCGCGGATGCAGCGGTGCGCCTGCTTCACCCAGCCGTCCCACATAAAGGTTGAGCATCAACGGCAACATCGCCGAGCCTTCGGCAAAATGCAGCCATTGCACATAGCTGTCGTAGGCGTCGGTGGCCGGGTCGGGTTGCAGTTGGCCGTTGCCGTGGCGGCGGATGAGGTAGTCGATGATCGCAGCAGATTCGATCAGCACGCGGGAACCGTCTTCGATCACCGGGGATTTGCCCAGCGGGTGAATGGCCTTGAGTTCAGGCGGAGCCAGGTTGGTCTTGGCGTCGCGCTGGTAGCGCTTGATGTCGTAGGGCAGGCCCAGTTCTTCAAGCGCCCACAGGATACGTTGCGAGCGGGAGTTGTTGAGGTGGTGAACAGTGATCATCGAGGCAACACCTTGGGGGGATTTAAGAGAAGACTACAGCGTAGCGGTGAAGTGCCGTGAATGTGGTTCAGGCGAGCAACTGATCGATCCACTTCACCTGCTGCACGATCTCCTGCACTTTCTGCTTGGGCACCGCCTGCCGCGCATGTTCGAGGCTGGCCAATGTCTTGCGTTTCTCGCGCAATATACGTTGCCACTTCGCCAGGAATTCCGGGCTACGCGCCTGCATTTGCAACGGACCGAAGTACAGCTGCTCGGCGGTATAGGTCATCGCCTCGGCGCGTTCGGCGACAATGATTTCGTAGTAGAAGCGGTTTTCCCGCAGCAACTCTTCATGGAGGATCTGGTAGCCGTTCTCCATCAACCATTGACGCAGCGGCTGCTCACCGCCATTGGGTTGCAGGATCAGGCGTTCCCGCCCGTTCAACCGCGCCCTGCCGCTGTCGAGAATGTCGCGGATCGTCTCGCCACCCATGCCGCACAGGCTGACAGCGGTAATGTCATCGCCCGCTTCAATCGCCGCCAAACCATCGGCCAGGCGCACGGTGATGTGCTGCGTCAGGCCATTGTCGGCCACGGTACGGTTGGCCGCCTGAAACGGCGTAGCGGCCACTTCCCCCGCCACGGCCGCCGCAATAGCGCCACGGCGCATCAACGCCACCGGCAGGTAGGCGTGGTCTGAGCCGATATCGGCCAGGCGGGCACCCGCGGGTATGTGCGCGGCCACGCGCTCCAGGCGCTGCGACAAAGTGTGTTCGTTCAACGGTGATTCCTTAAGAGTGCCCGGAAAATCGATCCCGGCTGTTGGTCAAGTGCAGCACCATGGCCGCCCGTGCGGCGTCCGGGTCCTGGCGCTTGATAGCGTTGTAGATGGCCTCGTGTTCCAGGTTCGCCAACTGCCCCAGTTGGGCAAAGTCCGCGCCGCCGCGCTCGACGGCATTCACCTGGGTGCGCGGAATCATCGCCGTGCCCAGGTGCTGCATGATGTCGGTGAAAAACGTATTGCCGGTGGCTTCGGCGATCAGTTGGTGAAAGCGCTTGTCCTCCTCCACACAGCTGTCGTTGTTGGCCAGGGAGGCTTGGTAGTCGTCCAGTGCCTGGCGCATGTGGGCCAATTGCGCGTCACTTCTGCGCAGCGCGGCCAGGGCCACCGCTTGCACTTCCAGGCCCAGGCGTAATTCGAGCATGTTGCGCACGCTGGCGACCGTGTCCACATGCAGGCGCAGGCCCGGCTGCGTGTGCTGCTCCAGCACAAAGGTGCCGATGCCGTGACGCGTCTCCACCAGCCCCGACGCCTGCAGCTTGGACAAGGCTTCACGCACCACGGTACGGCTCACCCCATGCTCAAGCACGATGGTGGATTCGGACGGCAGTTTTTCACCCGGCTTGAGTTGCCCCAACTGGATGCGCTGGGTCAGTGCCTCGACCACACCTTGGGCCAGGTTGGCGGAACGTTTGCGCACAGGCGGTGTGCTTTTAATCGGCATCGAGACGGGTCCACGGGGTTGGGCTGGGGGGAGCTTATCACCCTGAACGCACGGGGCGACGGGTGGCGGCGAAAAACACCCAACTTGTATGACAACATACTCATCCCACCTCACCCGACCCTGTCTTCGCTTCGAGAGAAGCGCACACCCCGAGCCGTCACTAGCGGGGCAAAACCCAATAAAATCTGGCAAATAACCAAAATAGCCAACCTCAATACCGGCTTATAAGAACAAAAACAGCCCTGACAGGATTGCGGCCTTTAAAAAACAACTTGTATGATGTCTGTCAACAAAACACCAAACCCGCATAAAAATAATCAGGGGGAGTTTTCATTCGTGAAGCATTCAAGCCCAGCATCTGCCGTACCCGAAAGTGATTCAGCGCTCGCCCGCGCCGTGAGCAAAGTGAAGGGCCATGTGCTCCCACTGTTCGTGGTCATGTTCATCCTCAACTACATCGACCGGGTCAATATCGGCTTCGTGCGCACGCACATGGAGCATGACCTGGGAATCGGCGCAGCGGCCTACGGCTTCGGCGCCGGGCTGTTCTTCATTGGCTATGCACTGTTCGAAGTGCCCTCCAATATGCTGCTGCAAAAAGTCGGCGCCCGCATCTGGCTGACCCGCATCATGTTCACCTGGGGCATCGTCGCCACGCTGATGGCGTTTATCCAGAACGAAACCCACTTCTACATCCTGCGTTTCCTGCTGGGTGTGGCGGAAGCAGGATTCTTCCCCGGCGTGATCTATTACTTCACCCGCTGGTTGCCCGGTGTGGAGCGTGGCAAGGCCATCGCGATCTTCCTCAGTGGCTCGGCGGTGGCGTCGTTGATCTCCGGGCCGTTGTCGGGTGCGTTGTTGCAGATCGAAGGCTTTGGTTTGCATGGCTGGCAATGGATGTTCGGCATCGAGGGCCTGGCCTCGGTGGCGCTGGGCTTTTTTGTGTGGTTCTGGCTGGACTCCAAACCCCATGATGCCAAGTGGATGAGCCGCGAAGAACAAGACGCCCTGGTTGACGCCATCGACCAGGAACAGCGCGAACGTGAAGCCCTGACCACGGTGAAACCCACCCTCGGCAAACTGCTCAAGGACCGTCAGATCCTGCTGTTCTGCGCTCTGTACTTCTGCATTCAACTGACGATCTATGCCGCCACCTTCTGGCTGCCCAGCATCATCAAGAAGATGGGTGACCTCACTGATGTGCAGGTCGGTTTCTTCAACTCGATCCCCTGGCTGATCTCGATCATCGCCATGTACGCCTTCGCGTCGCTGTCGGGCAAGTTCAAGTTCCAGCAGGCCTGGGTCGCGGCGGCGCTGCTGATCGCGGCGGCCGGTATGTTCATGTCCACCACCGGCGGGCCGATCTTCGCTTTCGTGGCGATCTGTTTTGCGGCCATCGGGTTCAAGTCTGCGTCGTCGCTGTTCTGGCCGATCCCCCAGGGCTACCTGGATGTGCGCATCGCCGCCGCGGTGATCGCGCTGATCAACTCTATCGGCAACCTGGGCGGCTTTGTGGCGCCGACTACCTTTGGCTTTCTGGAGCAGACCACCGGATCGATCCAGGGCGGGCTGTATGGCCTGGCCTGTACTTCGGTGCTCGCGGCCATCCTGGTGTTCTTTGCCAAGACCTCACCCTCTGCCGTACCGGCCGTGCCCAGCGGCGCCGCCATCAGCAAACCTCTTTGAACTCAGCCAGGAACGCGCCATGAATACCCCTGTCGTTACTCATTTCCAAGTCATCCCCGTCGCCGGCCACGACAGCATGTTGCTGAACCTCAGCGGCGCCCACGGCCCCTACTTCACGCGCAATATCGTGATCCTCAAGGACAGCAGCGGCAACACCGGCGTGGGCGAAGTGCCCGGCGGCGAGCGCATCCGCCAAACCCTGGAGGATGCCCGCAGCCTGGTGATCGGCCAGCCGATCGGCCAGTACCAGCGCGTCCTCAACCAGATGCGCAGCACCTTTGCGTCCCGAGACAGCGCGGGCCGCGGCCTGCAAACCTTCGACCTGCGTATCACCATCCACGCCGTCACCGCCATGGAGGCCGCGCTGCTTGACCTGCTGGGCCAGTTTCTCGAAGTGCCGGTGGCCGCCTTGCTTGGCGAAGGCCAGCAACGCGACGCAGTGAAGATGCTCGGCTACCTGTTCTATGTGGGGGATCGCAACGCCACCGACCTGGCCTACCGCAACGAGGCCGATGCCGACGATGAGTGGTTCCGCCTGCGTCATGAAACAGCCCTGACTGCCGACGCGGTAGTGCGCCTGGCCGAAGCGGCCAAGGCCAAATATGGCTTCAACGATTTCAAGCTCAAGGGCGGCGTATTGAGTGGCGACGCAGAAATCGAAGCCGTCACTGCGCTGGCCGAGCGTTTTCCCGATGCGCGCATCACCCTTGACCCCAACGGCGCATGGTCGTTGAAAGAAGCCATCCGCCTGTGCCGCGACCAGCATCATGTGCTGGCCTACGCCGAAGACCCCTGCGGCGCAGAAAACGGTTATTCAGGCCGCGAAGTCATGGCCGAATTCCGCCGCGCCACGGGCCTGAAAACCGCCACCAACATGATCGCCACGGACTGGCGTGAAATGGGCCACGCCATCCAGCTGCAATCAGTGGACATTCCCCTCGCCGACCCGCACTTCTGGACCATGCAGGGCTCGGTGCGCGTCGCGCAGATGTGCAACGAGTGGGGCCTGACCTGGGGCTCGCATTCCAACAACCACTTTGATATTTCCCTGGCAATGTTCACCCAGGTGGCGGCGGCCGCACCGGGCGAGATCACCGCCATCGACACCCACTGGATCTGGCAGGACGGCCAGCGCCTGACGCGGGAGCCGTTGAAGATTGAAGGGGGTTACGTAAAGGTGCCGGCCAAGCCTGGCCTGGGTGTGGATATCGATATGGACGCGGTGGCCAAGGCTCATGAACTGTACCAAGGCATGGGCCTTGGAGCCCGGGATGACAGTGTGGCGATGCAGTTTCTGATCCCGGGTTGGGGCTTTGATAACAAGCGGCCTTGTCTGGTGCGGTAAATCGGCTTTAGGAATGCTCAGCGCAATTTGAGCGTGACGCAAAAAATCCGATGCCCAAACAGGCATCGGATTTTAGTCAGATCAGAAGCTTAGCTGTTTGACCTCTGGCACCTCTGCCAGAGGCCCCTTTTGCGCTACTGCCGATTGGCGATCTCCAGATCCGCCTCTTCCTGCTCCAGGCCAGCGAGATCAGTGCCATTGATCATCGGCCCATAACGGCGGCTGAACTCCCAGTTGTAGGGCACATGGTCTTTGTTGATCCCGTTGTCCCAATTCACCGACCAGGTCATCAGGCCCTTGATCGACAATCCTTTGTCGTGCAAACGCTTGAATGTATTGGTCACGGCTGTCGGGTTGACTACATAACCGGTGGCAGCCGCATCGACGTTGGCGGGCAGGCCAATGACGAACTTGTCTGCCGGGATCTTGGTAAACCCGCGCGTTCCGCTCACCAGACTTTCGGTCAGGTAAAACAGAAAGTCCTCTTTCATTGCGTCGTTGTTCTGGGCAATCCAGGCGCCGTTGCCATTGTTGACCTCCTGCACCCAGATGCCGTCGCCCCCCTGGTTGTAATACTGCGGGGCGATGAAGTCGTAATAGCCTTTCAGCGCCTGGATGTAACCGACGTATTTGCCGGCGGTGGTGAGGTACGGAAACTCCGGCGCCATGCTGATGATGAAGTGTTTGCCTTGACCTGCGTAGTGGTCCTTGACCAGCTTCAAGGCGGCGGGCAGGACAGTCTTGTTGTCGGCGAAATCAATCGCGCTCTGTTCAAGATCGATATCCAGGCCATCAAAGCCATAGGTTTCCACCAGGCGGATAATTTCGCTGGCCAGTGGCTGTTCGTTGCCTTTATGCAGTTCGATGTGTGCATCGGCGCCGCCAAGGGAAATCAGCACCGCCCTGCCCTGGCTGTTCAGCACACCCACCTGGCGACGGAACTCGGCGTCGGACAGCTTGTACGGGGTGAAGGTTGGGATACCGTTGCCCTTCATGAAGGCCACGGCCACCACGTTGTAATCCTTTGGCACATCCACCAGGCTCATATTGGCGAATTGGCCACGCTGGTAGCCGTCGCTCGGGCCGGCAGGCCAGTTGTGCCAGAAGCCCATGAGGATCTTTTTGCCGGCAATGCTCGGCATCAGCGAAGCGGCATCGTTGAGCGGCGATTGCAGTGAGGTAAAGTCAATCTTTGACATGTTCTAATCCTTCAGAACGTGTGGGTTTAACGGCGCGGGCTTATTTGAAGTCCACGTCGAAGGCTTGATAGAAGGCGTTGCCGGTGTTGGCGACGATCCACATCAATACGATCACATGCTGGCCCTTCTTGTTGGCCGGCAGTTTCACTTCATGATTGACCTTGGCCTTCAGTTCGCCTGCATGGCTGTAGTACGGCACCTGGGCATAGAAGTCTTCAGCGAACGGCTGGGTTTCCAGTTGCGCGCGGGTGATGCGCTGTTTCGGATCCCAGCCATCCTTGGTGATCAGCCAGCGATAGCCACGGGTGGTGTGCGGCGCGGTGTATGCCCAGGTGACCTTGAAGGTCTGACCCGGCTCGACATTGAGCAACGGCCAGGTGAAGGCGCGACCAAGTTTCTTGGCCATTTCCTCGTGGGTGAAGTTGACGCAGTCACGGGCATCGGTCTTGCCACCGCTGAGGATGAAGCCGTCGGCTGGCGGGGTGACGCTGTCACTGTCGGTTTGGTAAGGCGCCGGGAACGGACCGGCCGTCAGTGCCGGGAAGTTCTTGCCGCCTTCCATTTCATTGACCTGCCAGGTCTCCAGCAGGCCAAGATCCACGGCGACTGCGCCACGGCTGGAAGGGGATGTGACACGACCATGGCGAAGAGGTGTCTGGGTTTGTGGTTTGTTCATGTTGTGACTCCATTCACTTGATTAAGAACTCTCCCTTTCTTGAAGGAGAGGACCTCAACCTAACGGAGTTGCTTTTTTTTGCCACAGGCCCATTTTTCACTCATTTTCGTTTCGTGAGCGCGCAGACCCGCAAATACTGGATATACAACCAGTATTATAGAGGAAGCCTTACGCTACTAGAGGTCGATTTCCTACAAGACCAGGCGCATATCAACACGCTTCTCTCGTAAATGGCTTTATCCCCTTCGTAAGGGATGGGCGCTCTGTCGAAAAAAAGGGACGTATCTATTTTCATCAAAACCGTCCTCTGTTTGGTCCATCAGGTTTTGCCGATGACAGCCGTTTTTTTAGCGGTAGTCGCGGTAAACGGTCGCACCGTCAGTTCCACCCCCAATGCCAGCATCAGCTTCTCGACCGTCTCATAACGTGTCTTTGAGCCGCCTTTCAGGGTTTTATACAGGCTCTCCCGATTCACCCCCGCCGCTTCGGCAACCTTGTTCACTCCCTGGGCCTTGGCAACCTCGGCCAGCGCCTTCATAAGGACTTGCGGGTCATGGCACGCCATGCTTTGCGCAAGATAGGCACTGATGGTTTGCGGGCTATCAAGGAAACGTGAAGCCTCATAGGCGCTGGTGCCGGATGTATCCAGCTCGAGGATCGGCATGTCCTCTGGTTTGAATGTCGACTTACTCATGTCATTGACCTCTCAGGGCATCGAGAATCTCTTTTGCCCGCTTGATTCCTCGTTTCTGGTCGGTTTTATCGCTTCCCCACAGCATCAGGTAAGCGGTGATGCCCGTGCGCACAAAGTAAATCCTGTAGCCGGGCCCGACAAACACACGCATTTCACTCATGCCATCGCCTACAGGCTGGCAATCGCCAAAATTGTTTTCTTCGGCTCGATCCAGGCGGATCAGTACAGCCGTCTTACCCCACACATCCTTCATACCGTCGAGCCATGTATCGAACTCGGGCGTCCTGCCGATCGTATTGGGCACAGATTCAAATGTAGCCTACTGGCTACTCCTTGTAGATGCCAGTGAATTTTTAATGTCGGTGTGCACCGCCAGAAAAAATCCTAGTCCAGCCGCCGCGCAGGCAGCCGAGCAATACTATTAGCACTTGTGTCCTCAAGACCGAAACGTTGCGTCGCGACTGAGGCATCCTCTCTGTAGGAGCGAGTGAGTGGGCCGGCGTTGATGTAGACCCGTCCTACAGCAAGCTGCACCACCTTGCTCCATTGCCTACAGTTGCGTCAGAATCCGCCGGCTTGTGCGCTTGGATGGGCGTCTCTAAGGTGGCTCGGTCGCTGACAACTCAGTGATCGGGTTTAGTAGCCCGAGGGTCAATTACATTTAGTGCATGAGCTTCATCTATCAGACGTTCCTGTCTGTGCCTGATGGTGGCTGTGCGTAGGGCGCCTTCGGGCGCGCCGGCTTTGTGTAATTCCCCGGTCTACTAACCTGCGTACAGCTGCCACCCTTTCGTTTAGTAGCGAAACGGTGTCGGCCCCATTCAGGAATTACGCATATGTACAAAGTCACCCCAAACCCTCCAAACGATCCAAACCTGAAGCTTGATCAGGCAGCCCGTCGTGCGATCGATCACGCCCTCAACCCCAACGCCGAACCCTCTCCTCCACCCTCGACACCGCTGTTCAGCGTTGCCGACGATGCCAGCAATGAAATGCTCGTCGCCAATAGCTATGAAACCTTTTCCTCAGTAACCGCCCTGCTGCTCGACCTGTCGGATGAACTGACCGGTAAACAGCGCGACGTCGCGTTGGCGATTCATCAGTTAAGTGAGCTGGGAATGTTGTTGGTCGATAAGTTGATGGAGCGCGAGGCGGCTGTAGCAGCTGGCTAAACGTTCAACACGCCCAAAAAAAGCCGAGCCGTCGCGCCCCAAGACGACTCGGTTTTTTTTTGCCAAAGCAGGGGTTGACCTTAAAGCGAGGTTTAAGGTGAGCATGCACCAACCGACAGGATTACTGGCCCCTGGATCATGCTCAAAACCCTTATTTCTTTTGCGTTGGTAGCGATAGGTGGCGCGCTTATGACATTTGCACAGGCTGAACCCGGCCCTTCCACGGCCGCTGCAAACAATCGCCAGATCCTGGTGATCATGACCAACCACGCCAGCTACCCCTCAAGGCCCGATACCACGGGCCTGTGGCTGACAGAGCTGACGCATTTCACCGAGGTCGTGGAAGCGGCTGGCTACACGACGGTATTTGCCAGCCCCAAAGGAGGTGCTGTGCCTCTGGACGAGCGCAGCCTCGGTTGGCTGTACATGGATAAGGCGGCGCGTGAACAGTTGCAGTCCCCGGCCTTTCGCGCCCGGCTGCAAAACACGCTGCCCATCGCCAATGTCGATCCGTCGCAATTTCGCGCGATCTACTTCACCGGCGGCCACGGTGTCATGTGGGACTTCCCTGGCAACCTCGACCTGCAACGTGTCGCCCAAACCATTTACAACCAGGGCGGCATCGTCTCGGCCGTGTGCCACGGTGTGGCGGGCCTGCTGGATCTGAAGGATGAACAGGGCAACGCGATCATCAAGGGCAAAAACATCACCGGCTTCTCCAATCGCGAAGAACTGCTATCGGGCATGAAGCGTGAGGTGCCGTTCTTGCTTGAAGACCGGCTGCTGAGCCAAGGGGCGCGTTACCGCAAGGGCTGGGTGCCGTTCACCTCATTTGTCATCACCGATGGCCGCCTGATCACGGGCCAGAACCCGCAATCGCCCAAGGCCGTCGCACTCGCCGTAATAACCGAGCTGTCCCACGAACGATAGCGCCTAGCCCCTCTCTGGAGAAAACCGATTGAACATTCCAAGCGCCATTTTAACCGGATTGCTGCTCACCCCTTTTGCCAACCTTGCGTTGGCCGGAACGCCCGAGATGCCCAGCCCCAACGACACAACCCACATCGATATCGCCGGCCAGCAGGTGCCCGTCGTCAAGGGTGGCTTGTACGACCGCTTTCGCTCCAACCCGCCGTTGTCGGTGGTTGCAGCAGAATTACCCGGGGTTGATTTAAGCTGGTTCAAAGGGTTGCAAAAGCACAAGGTCGACATCGGTTTTGAATCCTACTCGCCCAATTTTTACTACCAGAACAGTCGGGTAACAGCAGTCTATACAGCCGACATCGATAAGCTTCGGGCGTTGATGCCACCGCAGGTACTGGCCGCCGTGCAGCCCTTGCAAGTCTGGCCGGGTCGCGGGCTGATCGCGTTTACTGCGTACACCTATGAGCATTGCGATAACGACGCCTATAACGAAGTCGCCGTGTCGATCATCACGAACAAACCTGGCAAAGCCAACCTGGGCCCCTTTACGCTGGTGGGCCAGTCGATGTCGCAGGACTTTTGGGGCTATGTGCTCAAGCTGCCGGTGAATACCGAGCTGGCGCGGGTGCGCGGGGTGGTCGGTTACAACCTGCCGAAATGGCTGACCGGCATTGATCGCAAAGAGGATGGGCACTCGGTGGTGTATGACATTACCGATAGCAAGACCGGCAAACTGGACGTGTCGTTCAAGGCTAAAAAGCTTGAGAAGCTGTCCCGTGATATGGACCTGGTCACCAGCAGTTTCACCAATCTCGATCACCACGGCCAACTGGCCTATGGGTATGCGGTTTCCCGCCAGCTCAGCCATGGCTCCAGCCGTGACGCAGACTCAGCCACCCTCACGCTAGGCGATGGCAGCCTGTCCGATTACCTGCGCGACCTCAAGCTGGGGAAAATGGTGAAGTACGAATACGTACCCGAGTTCCAGAGCGCACTCTATGCGCCAGAGCCGCTCGTCAACCTGATTGGCGAACGCTGAACCTCGTGCGCCGGTCAGGCCCTCGGGGCCCGGCGGGCGCTTTTTTTTGTGGATGAGGCTGGAGCGCCCCCTTCCTCGCGCAGACGGTTTATCAGCATCTGCGCATTCTCGGCACAGGCCATGCCCTCGGGCTTGCCTTCGATGCCCTTGATGACGTTCAGCAACTGCGCCTTGTTCTGGGCCAGCCGTTGTTGCAGAACCTCGATTTCCTCGACCTTGTGCTTGAGCCCGCTGAGCAGCTCGTCATGCTGCCAACCACCGGCACTGCGGGGCATTAACTGCCGGATTTCTTCCAGAGAGAAACCGGCTGCCTGGGCACCCTTGATGATCTCCAACACCGCCTCGGTGCCGGGCGTATAGTCCCGATAGCCGTTGGATTTACGCTCAACCGATTGGATCAGACCGCTCGCCTCGTAGAAGCGGATGCGTGAGGCCGCCAACCCGCTGATTTTTGCCAACTCGCCTATTCTCATGTACCACCCACAAAAAACCATTGACCTTAAAGTTGACTTTAAACCTAAAGTCATTGGGCGGCCAAGGCGGCAATTGGTAGGCGGCGCGCTTGCCAGACACGCATGGGCCGCAGTGGGTCAATCCAGCGCCATGATCGCGATTCGATCAGGCCATCATTTCATTTGGGAGAGGCGAACATGGGCTACGTCACCACGCGAGACGGTGTTGAAATTTTCTACAAGGACTGGGGCCCACGCGATGCCCAGGTCATTTTCTTCCATCATGGCTGGCCACTGAGCGCAGATGATTGGGACGCGCAAATGCTGTTTTTCCTGGGCGAAGGTTACCGGGTCGTTGCCCACGACCGGCGTGGCCACGGGCGTTCCAGCCAGGTCTGGGACGGGCACGATATGGACCACTATGCCGACGACGTTGCGGCGGTGGTCGAGCACCTGGGTATACAAACTGCGGTGCATGTCGGTCACTCCACCGGCGGCGGTGAAGTGGTTCATTACATCGCCCGCCACGGTGAAGAGCGCGTCTCGAAGGCCGCCATCATTAGTGCCGTCCCTCCTTTGATGGTCCAGACCCCGAGCAATCCTGGTGGCCTGCCCAAGTCAGTGTTCGACGACTTGCAGGCGCAGCTGAAAGCCAACCGCGCACAGTTCTATCAGGACGTTCCCGCCGGACCTTTCTACGGCTATAACCGCCCAGGCGCCAAGCCGTCCGAGGGCATCATCCTGAACTGGTGGCGGCAAGGCATGATGGGCTGTGCCAAGGCGCACTATGACGGGATCGTGGCGTTTTCCCAGACCGATTTCACCGAAGACCTGAAGAGCATCCAGATTCCCGTATTGGTCATGCATGGCGACGATGATCAGATCGTCCCCCATGAAAATGCCGGGGTGCTGTCCGCCAAATTGTTGAAAAACAGCACGCTGAAAATCTACCCGGGCTTCCCGCATGGCATGCCTACTACCCATGCCGATACGATTAATGCGGATTTGCTGGCGTTTATAAGGAGCTGATTGATTATTGGGGGGGCGGGTGACCGCCTCCCCTCTACCTGAACCGCTCGTTTCAGGTCATGCTGCGTCCTTCATTTCAAGGACGATAAAAACAATGAAAGCCCCCCTCGCCGCCCTGCTCCTGATCAGCCTGACTGGGCCTGCACTCGCCAACGACCCCATCGGTTTCCAAACCACCACCATCCCTGACACTCACAACATTCGCCCACTGGAAATGGCCGTGTGGTACCCCTCCACCAGCACCGCCCAACCCAAGCTGATCGCTGACAACCTGGTGTTCATCGGTGTGCTTGCGGTGCCTGATGCCGCACCGACGCCCGGTAAACATCCGGTGGTGGTGCTCTCCCACGGCTACGGTGGCAATTGGGGCAAGCAGGCGTGGTTGGCCAGTGCGCTGGCCCGGCAGGGGTATATCGTGGCGGCAGTGAATCACCCTGGCACCACCAGCCAGGATCGCAGCGCGCAAGCCGCTGCGCAGTTGTGGCAACGGCCCAGGGATTTAAGCCGGGCCATCGATGCGCTGTTGGCGCAGCCCGAGCCATTCGGTGCGGTGGATAGCGGGCGGATCGCGGTGATAGGCCATTCCCTGGGTGGCTGGACGGTCATGGAGAGCGCGGGGGCGCGTTTTGACCCGGCGTTGTTTGCCCGGGACTGCGAGACCCATCCGACATTGGTGGCGTGCAAGGCCTACCGTGAGATGAACCCTGAAGGTACGCCGAGCGGGAAGGCTCAAGTGGCCGCGGACTTGCGTGACAAGCGCGTGACCGCTGTGGTGTCTCTGGACCTGGGCCTGTCGCGCGGCTTTACCAATGCGAGCCTGGCGGCATTGCCGGTGCCGGCTCTGGTGATCACCGCCGGTGTGCCGTCAGCGGATTTGCCGGCGCAGATGGAATCCGCCGACATGGCCAAGCGGCTGCCAAAAACGTCGACACAGTACGTGGAGATCCAGGACGCCAACCACTTCAGTTTTATGTCCCAGTGCAAACCGGGGGCGGCAGCGGTGCTTGACGCTGATGTGCCCGGTGACAGCATCATTTGCCAGGACGGCGAAGGCGCGCGGCCACGGCCCGTGATCCAGCAGCAGATAACCACGCTGATCACCCAGTTCCTGGCGCGCTGAGCCCGTGGCGAGGGAGCTTGTTCCCGCTGGAGTGCGCAGCGCTCCCAGCTTTTTTGGGGCCGCTACGCAGCCCAGCGGGAGCAAGCTTCCTCGCCACAGTTACCGGCTCTGCCTTAACTGACTGGCATTAACCCAGGGCCCGGTCACATTTGTTGAAACTGGTATCATCCGCGCCTTTCCCCTTCAGGCAACGAAACATGAACCGCCAGAAAAAACTTCAGCAGCTCTTCAAAGCCAAAGCGAAAAAGGCCAGCGCCAAGCTGGCACCTAAAAGCAAAGACAAATACATCAGCAAGGCGGACCGTTTGAAGCTGGCGACCGAGGCCGGCCAAGAGCCGGTCACGGCTGTCGAGACGCCTGCTGAGTAAGGCGCATGGCTGAAGGGGTGGCCGCTTCATATTTGCCCCAGATACGCCGCAGATGCCGCGCCGAGCCAAAGCCTGCGCGCTCGGCGATGGCTTCTATGTCCAGGGCCGACTCGGCCAGCAGTTCACGGGCCACGGCCAGGCGCAGGCGATGCAGGTAATCCAACGGGCGGATGCCGACATGCTCTTGGAACAGGCGCGCCAGGTGCCGGCTGCTGGTGCAGGCCAGGCTTGCCATGCGGGTGAGCGTCCAGGCCTCGCAGGGGGCGGCGGCGATGGCGTCTTGCACGCGATGGACCGCCGGGTGCAGGTGATTGCGCCCGGTCACCCAAGGCGATAGCTGCGGGTCGCTGCCGCTGCGGCGCAGGTACACCACCATGTCCCGCGCCACGGCGCAGGCCAAGCGTGGCCCGGCCAGTTCGGCAACCAGGTGCAGCATCAGGTCGATACCCGCCGTGATACCGGCGCTGCAACTGACCGGGCCGTCGGTGACGTACAGCCGGTTTTCCAGGACCCGGGCCTTGGGTGCGAGGGCTTGCAAGGTGGCGCACAGCGAATGGTGCGTGGTGCATTGGCGCCCATCGAGCAGCCCGGCCCTGGCGGCACTCAACGCGCCGGCGCACACGCACACCAGACGCTCGGCCGAGGGCGCGAAGACGTTTTGCAGCCACTGGGTGAGCTGATGGCTGGCCGATTCGAAGGCCTTTTGGTGGGTTTTCGACACGTTCATCGTGGAGCCCACCAACACCACCAGCGTACCGGGGACCAGGGTCGGCGGCAGCGGCGCCAGCCCCATCAGCGGCAAGCCGATGGAGGTGTGCAGCGTTGCCACCGGGCTGACGTATTGCAAGTCGAAATCCACCGCCGCCGGGTCGTCGACCTGCGCGGCCAGGCGCAGTACTTCGGCAGGCCCGGCCAGGTCGAGCATCAGCACGTTTGGCAATAGCACGAACAGCACCGGTACGCTCACCGCTTCACTCCGCCAGTGCCTGGGCGACCGTTACGATGCGGGCGAAGCGGTCATCGAGGACCAACTCCGTGCGTTCGCGAATCTCAGCTGGCGTATAGACCCGGCCGCTACGCACGTGGGTCATCGGGAAGGTCAACGTCGCCTCGCTGACAAAATCCACCTTGAAGCCGCTGTCCGCAGCCTGCCGCGTAGTGGTCTCGCAGCATTGCTCAGTGCGGATGCCGCTGATGATCAGCGTGGTGACGCCCATTTCCACCAACCGAGCGGCCAGTGGCGTACCGGCCAAAGCACTGTGGTAGCGCTTATGGATCACCAGTTGCGGCTTGATCGACAGCTCGCTCAATGCCCTGACGTTGCCCGATTGCATGGAGAAATGCCCTTGGTCTTCAACATGGAAGACTTGTACCACCGGGATGCCGCGCTGAACACAACCATCGATGAGGGCCTGCTGTTTTTCCAGATAGTCGGGCAGGTCGTTTTCGGACCAGTAGGTTGAATGACGGAACGAGTGCTGGGCGTCGATCACGATCAGGGCTTTATGGGTCATGGACAGTCCTTGTGGCTTGCATCAGTGGGTAAACGATGCACGCCATGGTAAGGACCACCCACAGTGCGCGACAGACGCAAGGCAGACTACTTCAGGACGGATTCGGACATGTTACCGGGCACGCCATGGCACAACGGCTGCCGGGTTCGAAGCCATGGGCGTACTCATCCGCCAGGATCGTTTCCAGACGCGAATCGACGTGAATTGCAAAGCCCAGGCGCCGGTAGAACGGAGCATTCCAGGGTACATGCTTGAAAGTGGTCAGCGTCACCGCACGCAGGTGTTGGGCGCGGGCATGCTCTATCGCCGTTTCCACCAATCTGCGCCCCCAGCCCTGGCCTTGCAGCGGCTGGGCAACCGACACTTCATGGATATGCAGGTCGTCGCCAAAGCGTTCTGCGCTGAGGAAGCCTTGAGGGCGATCGTGGTCATCAACCACCACCCAACAGGTCGATAACGCGATCCACTGCCGATGGCACTCGACGCCGATCGGCGCGGCATCCGCCAGCCAAGCCAGCCCTTCGATTGCGCGAAATGCCTGGGCTGCGCTCTGCTCGATGGCGGGCAACAAACCGGCATCTTGCGCGCGCGCCAGGCGAATGTGGGTGGACTGCTCAGCAGCCACTCAAGGCCACCTGGGGCCGTTCGCCCGCAAAGAAGAAGGGCCGCAGGCGCACGCCCACGCCGTTACCGATAAAGGCCGCCACCAGCCACACCCAGCCATGCAGGCTGCCCGAGGCGATGCCACTGAAGTACGCGCCGATGTTGCAGCCATAGGCCAGGCGCGAACCGTAGCCAAGCATCAGGCCGCCGATCACAGCCGCGATCAACGAGCGCGCTGGAATATTCAGGCTGGGCGCGAAACGCCCGGCCAGGCCAGAGGCCAGCAGCGCGCCGAGGACAATGCCGATGTCCATGACGCTGGTGATGTCTTCCCACACCGGTGCAGCCAGGGCCTTGGCATTGCCCGGCATCTCCCAGAATGCCCAGCTGGCAACGTCCACGCCCAGCCCGCTCGCCACCTTGGCGCCCCACAGCGCGAACGCCGAGGTAATGCCCCACGGCCGCCCAGCCAAGGCCAGGGTGGCGTAGTTGAGCAGCGCCAGGCCAATCGCGCCCCACACTAACGGCCATGGCCCACGCAGAAAGCGGCGTAGCCCTTGGTGCTCGCTTTGCACGCCTTGTTCAAGTTGACCATAGCGACGTTTTTCCAGGCGCACGGTCACCATAGCAATCAGCGCGAACACCGCCAGGCTCAGGACCAGCGCCGGCAGCACACCGAAACTTTTGACAATGGAAACCGCCGGGAACGATGGCAGTGCAAACCACCAGTCGACGTGATGGGTGGCGATCAACGAGCCACAGATAAAGAACAGCAGTGTCACCAACATCCGCGCATTACCGCCGCCGACGGTGAACAAGGTTCCCGACGCACAGCCGCCGCCCAGCTGCATGCCGATCCCGAAGATAAACGCCCCGAACACCACCGACACACCCGCCGGCGCCACCAGCCCCACGACCGGCTGACCGAACAAAGTGCCTGCGCCCAGCGCCGGGAAAAACAGCAGCACCGCCACCGCCAGCATCACCATCTGCGCACGCAAGCCAGCGCCACGCCGATCATTGATAAACACGCGCCAGGCCGAGGTGAAACCGAAGGCTGCGTGATAGAGCGTCAGGCCCAGCGCGGCGCCGACCACCAGCAGCAACACCTGGCGTGCGCCAACCATGTTCTGCAGGAACAGCGCGCCCGCCACCAGGATGATAAAGGCAATCAGTGGCGCGACGGGCTTGCGCACGGGCGTCAGGGAAAGAGACGTGCTCATGGGGTTCTCGATTGGTTGGAAGGAGGCAAGTATAGCCTCAGAAGGAATTTGATCAGGTGGGGCATTACCGAAAGGATCATCGTTTGAACCACCGCTTTCGCAGCCTCGCTAAAGCTCGACAGCTCCCACAGGGGATCGGTTGTGTATGTGGACTGACTAACCCAGGCTGATCGACTTCCACGCTACTTCAGCCAGCAGTTCGCGGTATTCAAATGGACTCTTTTTGACCTTCGCCGACAACCACGCACGCGAGTAACTTTCCGCCGCGCCAATGATCAGCGAAGGGATCAGCTCGGCAGGCAAATGACTGAAATGCTCCTTGCGCCCTTCCCCGCTCATCCACTCCTTCAACTGTTGGTTGCGCTGTTTATTGCGTGCAAGCAGCTCGTCCTTGAACGGGCCGCTGGAGACGGCAAAACGGCTTTGGAACACGAACCGCGCCCAGTCCGGCTGTGCGGTCACCCATTCAACGTAGCTGTACACCAGCCCGACGACGCCTGCGTGGGCGGTGTCCGCTGCTTGCAGATAGTGGTCACGCAGACTGGCCTGGTCCTCCAGCGCCGCAAAGAACAGCGCAGCGACCAACCCTTCTTTATTGCCGAAGTGGTGATAGATAGCGCCCACGCTGGTGTCGCAGCGCGCGCGAATGGTTTCGATAGAGGTCGCCTCGATGCCCACCTCGTTAAAACACGCCAGTGCTTCGCGCAGGATGATGCGCTTGAGGTCGCTGCGCCTGCCGGGGAAGGTGCGCTCGATGAGATCGATGGAGTGCATGGAGGAACGCCAAATCAAAACAGTTTATAGGCTGAACGACCGGCAGAGAAAGCTCAGGTTGACAGTCGTGGAATCAACAGAATATTGTTCCGTTACAGAATATTATTCTGTAAATGACCCTTGAGGATATTCCGATGAGCCAAGCCCTGAGCATGTTCAATAGCGTAGGCCCCGCCGCATTCAGCAACCTGGCGTGCCAGATGGCACCCTACTTCAGCACCATCACTCCCGAGATCGCGGAGCTCAAACCCAACCATGCGGTGGTCACCGTGCCGTTTCGCAAGGAAATCACCAATCACCTGGCCTCGGTGCATGCCATCGCACTGTGCAACGCCGCCGAACTGGCCGGCGGCATGATGACCGACGCGTCGATCCCCGCAGGCGCACGCTGGATTCCCAAAGGCATGACTGTGGAATATCTGGCCAAGGCGAAAACCGATATCCGCGCTGTTGCCGATGGCAGCGCTATCGATTGGCAAACCGCCGGAGACAAGATCGTGCCGGTGGAGATCTTCGATGCGGGCGGCGTCAAGGTCTTCACCGCCCACATCACCATGAATGTGAAGCTCGCTTAGACACAATCGTTCAACAGACTACAGGTGCGCCGTCTGCCGGCGGCGTGTCCCGTACATTCGTAAAATCAAGAATGACCGTAAACCGTTGCTGCTCGCGGATCACCTCAATCTGCCAGCCCAGCTTTGCGCACAACTGCCGCATCAACTGCAACCCAAGCCCATATCCAAAATCATCGGACTCCTGCCGCGGCTTGACCTCACTGATGTAATTGGCAATCACCAGCCGGGGGTATTTGAAACTGATATCTACCGTGCCCTCTTCCGCGTATTGCAGCGCATTGCGCAGGAAGTTGCCGATCACGATACGGCACGCCGTAGGGGGCAGCCGGCAAGGTTCGTTGTGGATGTCGATGCTTAGCTCAATATCCCGGTGACCGATCAGGTAGCGGTGCCTTTCAATCAGTTCGCCAACTACTTCGCTCAGATTAACGTCTTCCTCGGGCAACGACTCTGGACGTTCGCGGCTCATCCACAGCAATGTCTCGGCGATGAGCTGCATATTGAGCACCGAGCGTTCTACGCGCTGCAACGAGGGTGGTAGCACACCACCCGATTGCAGGGCCAATAATTCGATATTGGCCTTGAGCACCGCCAGCGGCGTGCGCAGTTCATGGCTGGTGTAGCGCAACAAGCGGCCTTCACGCTGGCTGGCGGCCTGCACTTGCACAACACTTTTGGCCAGGGCATCGGCCAACATATTGAACTCCTTGAAGTTGAAACCCGGCCGCTCGCTGGCCAGGGCGTCAGGATTGTTCAGGGTGCTGGACCATTGGATCAGACGTCCCAGCGGACGCACCAACCACCACACCAACAGCGCGATGATAATCAGCGCCGGCACGAATACGGCCAGGCTGATGAGCTGGACGCTTTCCAGTACCTGGTCAAAGTAGGCGTCGGACAATGGCGTCTCGACCTCACCCCCTACTTCCTTATCGTGGTCGATGTCATACATGTAGAGGGTTTTGCCGTCGCCCAGAGGTTGTTCGAGAACGATATGGAACGGCGCCTCGTCGTCATCGGAATAGAGATCGCCGAAGATATTCACCGCACCAAAGGACAGGCTCGGCGGTGCATTCAGCAACTCGCGCACGTCCTGCGGCAACGCCTCCTTGCCGATGACGCTGGTGTAGTAGTAATTGTGCGGCGTCGGCGTGGTCGGGTCCTGTTTGTAGTGCCGGAGAAAATACAGGGCTTCCTCCTCCATCATCGCGCTGGCGGTGTAGAACAGGCCGCGCACGGTGAATTCAGGTAGCAGCCTGCTATAGATCACCAGCACCACCGCAATCAGACACAGGAAACTGCCGCTGATTACCCACTTCAGGCTCAGGCCGCTACGCATGGGCCTTTACCTGGATGCCGACACCCGCCAGGGTATGGATCAATGGCCGGCCAAAAGGTTTGTCTACCGTCTTGCGCAGCCGATGCATATGCACTTTGAGCGTATTACTGTCGGGCGGCTCATCGCCCCAGATTTTGCTTTCCAACCGCTCCCTGGGAACAGGCTCGGGGCTGGCGCGCATCAAGTGCTCCAGCAAGGCCCAGCAAATGGGTGACAGATGCAGCTCCTGCCCTGCCCGGCTGACTTTGCGGGTGGTCAGCTCCATGACCAAGTCGTCCACTTGCAGGCGGCTGGTCTGGCCGCTGCGCCGCAGGCTCAAGGCGCGAATCCGCGCCACCAGCTCGGCAAGCTCGAACGGCTTGACCAGATAGTCGTCGGCTCCTGCAGCAAAACTGGCGAGCTTGTCGGGCAACGCATCCAGCGAGGTCAGCATCAGGATGGGGGTCTGGATGCCTTGCTGGCGTAAGCCTGCGCACAACTGCTGGCCGTTCAGTCGCGGCAGCATGATGTCCAGCAGAATGACGTCGTAATGCTGGTTGAGCGCCAGGTTGAGCCCGGCCTGGCCATTGCTGGCGTGATCGCAGACGATACCGCTGATCTCCAGGTACTCGATGACAGTGGTGGCCAGGTCCAGGTTGTCCTCGACCAGCAGCAGATGAATATGCACGGAAAAACCCTCGGGCAGATGGTGCTCAGCGGTGTGAAGGATAGCGGAAGTCAGGCTGTTTCCTGCGATGTTTACCTGGTGTTAACCCCGCGCTGCTTAGGCTAAGGCTCTTCTTATCCAGAGCTCGTCACCGTCATGAACCTGTATTCGATGATCAAAGGGGTGCTGTTAGCCGTGATTTTCCTCGCGCTGATGGTGGGCATCCTTCCACAGCAAACTCAGTTGGTACGCATGGGAGGCAGTGGCTGGTTTCTGATTGGCCAGAATGTTGAGCAGACAGGGTCGTGTCATGTCGCCCGTGCGTCGTGATGAGCTGGGCGCCGGCTATGCCAGCCAGTTGGTCGCCTGCGTGGTGCTGGTTATTGGTGTGGCGGTTTCGATGGGTATCTATATCGCGCGCTTGAATGCGCACCTCGATGAGCAACGCAACCTGACCTCGGTGTATCTGCCCGACTGCCCTGACGGCCGTGGTGGTTTTATGGTCTATCCCGATGACAGGCGCAGTGGTGACGAGTGCTACACCGCGCAGGAAGATGAGTCGATCGATGTCGATGAGCTGCAGCGGCTATCAGGCTGGAGCCTTGCGCAACGGTTCGACTCCATCTTGACTGCGGCTCAATCACCGCGCACGTTTTAGATGCACAGCCTTTATGCTTACCCAGTGCAGGCGCCGGGCCGCTCTAAAGCCGCTGCGCTGGAGGCAGACTTGCTGCCCAACGGCGAGCTGCGCAGCGCACCAGAACACCCTCTCAACGTTTCACGCCTGAACATGCCGCCGCGTTGATCACTGTCATTGCCAGTTGAAACACATACTGCCGATACTCCACCACACCATTCATCAACCCCGCTGGCGAGTACACTCGACAGCAATGCCCACCAGGACAACCCTGCTGGGCAGGTTGCTGCTGATTATCATGGAAACTTGAGAAGGACACTCAAATGGTACGTGCCGTTACTATCCTCACCGAGAATTTTTCTGACTGGGAGCCCGCGCTGATCAATTCCACGGGCCGCGCCTACTATGGCTTCGAGACTTGTTTTGCCGCTCCCGGTGGCAAGCAAGTGACATCATCCGGAGGCATGACCATCATTCCCGACCTGGCCATCGAGGCCATTCGGCTGGAAGATGTCGACTTGCTGATTGTGCCGGGAGGCCCGATCTGGAGAACAGACAACGCCCCCGCCATCGAGGCGCTGGTCCGTGAGGCTCACGCCAGGAACATCGTCGTGGCGGGAATCTGTGACGGTACCCGCGTACTGGCCAAGGCTGGAGTGCTGGATCACTTGCAGCACACCTCCAACTCCGCTGACAACCTCAAGCAGGTGCATTATCGCGGAGCAGATTATTACCAGGACGTACCGCACGCCGTTGCCGACCAGGGTGTGGTCACGGCTCCTGGCAGCGCGCCGGTCAGTTTCATGGCGCAAATTCTCGACACCTTGGGTTTGAAAGACAAGAAGCTGGATGCCTATCTGGCCATGCATGCGGCTGAACATATTCACGGCTGAACCCTTTCCCTCTATCTCTCCCCCTCACCTCGGCGCTGCGGCCAGTTACCGGGCCGTAGCGCGCTTCACCGTTGAACCGCTCCTCCAATACCCAAAGCGGCAGAACCGATGCTGAACATGATTGAGTGGTGGATATGTCTGAACATGCCGCCTGACGAGGTCAACAAAATCGCCCGGCTCCGCGAACTCAATGATGCTCAAAAAGCGCTGATGCTTTCAGCTCGTAAGAAGTCAGGGAAATTCACGGAGGGGTCCTGGGGACTCTCAACAGCAACTGAATGCTGATAGCCGCCTCCTCACCGATGACGCGTATCGACATCGACCTCAACCGACATGCCCGGGCGCAGCGAAGACTCGAAAGGCTGGTCCGGATCAACAGATATGCGCACCCCGATACGCTGCGGTACCTTGACGAAATTGCCCGTTGCATTGTCCGGCTTGAGCACCGCGAATTCCGAGCCCGTCGCTGGTGAGAGCCGCTCGACATGCCCCTTTAGCGTCGCACCTCCTAACGCATCAATCCTGAGCGTCGCGGTCTGCCCGGGCGCAATAGCCTTAGTCTGCGCCTCCTTGTAGTTCGCGACTATCCAGTGATCAGCGGGTACTACCGACATCAATTGTGTGCCGTGGGTCACGAATTGGCCCAACCGCACGCCCACTTCTCCGAGCACGCCATCCTCCGGAGCCTGGATGACCGTGTGATTAAGATCAATCTGAGCCGCACGCAGTTTTGCCTGTGCCACCCGCACCTGGGCTTCCAGACCTTCACGGCCGACATCCACGGTACGCAACTCCTCCCGAGCAATCGACTCTTGCGCACCCGCCTGCTGTACCTCGGCCTGGGCTTGACTGAAATCGGCTCGTGCCTGGTCGCGCTCGCGCGTAGAAATGGCGCCATCCATGACCAACGCGTTTGCGCGCTGCATATCAGCGCGGGCACGCAATAAGCGCGCCTGCGCACCGGCCGTAGCTGCAACTTGACTCTCGATGCCCGCCATGCGAGCAGCGTGCGCCTGCTGGTTGTTGGAGAGGTCGGCCTTGGCGACGGCAAGATTAGCCGTCGCCTCATCCACCTGCGCCTGGTAGACCTCATCGTCAATACGCACAAGGACCTCGCCTCGCTTGACCTGCGCGAAATCCTGCCCGGCCACCTGGACGATATAGCCGCTGACCTGAGGGGCAATCACCGTGGTTCGCCCCCTCACATAGGCGTTATCTGTCTGTTGCAGACCTGCGTCAAAAGGCGGCAACTTCCAGATGTACAGGACGATCGTAATAACGCCAATCGCAGCCAGCACCATGATGATGCCTTGCAAACGGCCACGGGGCGGGGGCGACCAATGAGAAGCCGTGTGTTCAACATCCGATGGAGCAGTCATGGAATCAGTCATTTACGTTCTCAGGCTCGCGACGGATGCGCGAGAGGAAAAAAGCCGACATCTGCAGGTAAAACACATACATCGCGGTGCCAAAAGCCAGCACTGACACGATGCGAAAGACGTCATTGAATGCCAGTACGCTAGCCTGTTGCTGCAACGCCTGTCCTAGCAGCTTGCTGCCCTGCTGCTGGAGCTGTTCCGGGTCGGTTATATGACTCGACAGTGACGACTCGCCAATCCCGAGGCGCGCTACGACAAGAGGATTGGTGATCGGCGTACTGTCCGCCAGGCTAGCGATATGGGACTGGGTTCTGATGAACTCGTAGCTGCCCATTACAGCCGACCCTGCCAGGCTACCGATACTCTGGCTCGCCCCGTACAGGACCACGAGCGTGATCATGTACTGAGGTCCCTTCGCGAACAGTTTGAGAAAGCCAAAGATCAAGGCAGGCCCGATGAACAGCGTCGCACCGAACCCAATCAAACACTGGCTCAGGTACAGTTGCGGCGCACGCGTGAGGCTGGTGGATTGCGAGTCCAGATACGCTCCCGTTGCGATAAACAACGCCGCGACCATGACCTGCCAGGGGATACGTTTGGGCGACAACGTCAGGCAAGCGACGACGATCCCCATCAGCATCGACACCAGTACGCACGCAAACAGGACACGCAACTGATCGTTATTGAGCCCGCCCATTGATAGCAAACCTACCGAGCCGAAAGTCTGCTCGGCCAGCGATAGCCGAACCAGCAGCGCAATCGCAACAAAACGCATCAAGTCGAAACTGCCCAGCCATTCCAATTGCAACAGCGGCTGACGCCGACGTCGTTCAATGAACACCACCGTCACCAGCAACGAGATAGCCGCCACCAGCATCCAGCCGAGAAAGGGCGCGTCGGTCCACCAATAGCTCCGGCCGAGGCCAAGCACACCGGCAAACAGCAGGAAGGATGAAACCAGCAATACAATCACCACTGCGTCCGAGGCAGAAAACACGCTGGCCCTATCACTGCGTGGCAAAGGCACCGCCAACGTCACACCCAACACCGCCATACCAATGCCCAGATTCAACAAGTGCAGCCCCAGCCAATGTTCCGAGGCGAGAAATTCCACGGGAATCATGCGCGCCACCGGCGATCCTACCTGGGTAAGCCCTACGCTGATAATCAGGGCCATCGGCTGGGCCGATGGGGCTAGGGCCTGCATCAGATAATAGGTACTCAAGGCGATCAACGTCGCGCACATCAAGCCGTTGATCGCCGTGGCAATGACCGCAGTTGTCAGAGTGGGCCACAGTAACTGCAGCACGCAGGCAGCGATGTAGGTACCGACAATGCTTGCCGTAACCAAAGGGATTCCGAACTGCATCCGGGCCTTGACCAAGGTCAGGTTGGCGCTGGCATTGATCGCCAGAAAAACTGCCACCAACCATGAGACCTGAACCGTGTACTCGCCAATAGAGCCAGAGATTACGCCTAGATTGCTCGCCACCAGGCCGTTGCACAGCGTCGTGCAGGTCCCGAGGAATAAGCCTACGACAAAATATATGCCACGCCTGGCCGGCGACAGCCTGGGCTTATAAGGACTGCCCGCCATCGCCGGTTTCTCGTCAGCTTTGAACACGTATTCAGCGCTGGCCATGTACAAGTAACGCCTTCTTTTGCTGTCGCTGCAGACGCTTCACGGTTGGGATGTCGGAAGGCTGAAGGCCATTACATAGTCACCGGTGTCGGGAGAATGCGCTGCCCCGCCTACGGAAATGACAACGTACTGTTTGCCCGTCGTCGGCGAGACGTAGGAGATCGGCGTGGCGCTGGCGCCGACCGGTAATTCATGTTCCCAGACGAGTTTGCCACTTTGCCCGTCGTATGCCCGGATGTAGTAGTCCTGATAACCCGCAAAGAATACGAGGCCGCCTGCCGTGGTCATCGTTCCTGCATAAGTTGGCATGCCCATGGGCATGGGCAGGTGTGATGCGATACCCAGTGGCCCCAATTGCTCTGTGGTGCCAGCCGGCACTTGCCAGGCCACCTTGTGCGTATTCAGATCGACCGCCGTGACGGTCCCATAGGGTGGCTGGTTGCACGGAACCCCTAGGGATGACATCCAGATATAAATGGCTTGACCGTAAGGTGTTTTCAACTGCGGTGATGGCCCATGTCCGCTCACCTCGATCTGGTGGGTTTTTGTCCAAGTATTGAATTCATCACGAGGCATCAGCCAAAAGATGTTCGGCACCCGGATATCGTTCATGTAAGCCAGATGATTAACGGGGTCGTAGGAGACGCTACCCCAGTTGAATCCTCCGATATTGCCGGGCTGATCCAGTGCCTTGGTCAGACCGATCGGCGTAAAGTCCCCCTCGTAGCGCAGTTGCTTGAACATGATGCGGCACATGAGTTGGTCGAACATGGTTGCCCCCCACATCTTCTTCTCGGTGAGGTGTTCGGCACCGATAGTCGGCATCCCTACCGAATAAGGCTGTGTAGGCGAAAGCTTTTCTTCAGGTACCGCACCGGCCGTAGGCACGGGCTTTTCGACGACGTCCGCAATCGGCTCCCCGGTGGCGCGATTTAGCAGGAAAAGCTGGCCACGCTTGGTGGTTTGCAATACCCCGGGGATGGTTCCGCCTTGGCCGTCAGGCAAATCGACCAGCGCGGGTTGAGAAGGCAAGTCGTAGTCCCAGATGTCGTGATGGACGGTCTGGAATTTCCATTTCGGGCGACCCGTCATGATATCGAGGGCGACGAGAGAAGAGTTGTATTCATCCGAGTGCGGTGGACGCTCCATGCCGAAAAAGTCCGGCGTGGCATTTCCCAGCGGCGCATAGATAAGACCCAACTGGTCGTCATAGGCAGCGGCGGTCCACATGTTGGGCGTGCCGGGCGTGTAGGTCTGCCCCGCCGGTGGCAAGCCGGTTATGTCCGGGTTGCCCAGGTCCCACGCCCATGCCAGTGCGCCGGTGCGGGCATCAAAGGCGCGGATCACGCCTGACGGCTCACCGCGACTGTAGTTATCAACTACCCAGCCACTGATAATAATGTAGTCGCGCGCCACCAGCGGCGCGGAGGTCTGAAAGTAGAACCCAGGCTTAACGTCGCCCATGCCCTGCTTCAGGTCGACGACGCCGTCGCTGCCAAAACCTGGGCACTGCTTGCCGGTCTTGGAATCTAGTTCGATCAGGCGCGCATCGATGGTGGAATTGACGATTCGTTCCGCACAGACGCCATCAGCCGGCGCCTCCTTGAGTTTGTAGTAACCCAGGCCGCGACAACGGTTCCAGATAGGAGATGCACTATGGGTATCGAATTTCCAACGTTCTATCCCCGTATCTGCATCGATGGCAGCAATGCGATCATCGGGTGTGCAAGTGAACAACGTATCTTCAATTTGCAATGGGGTGTTCGAATCCACGGCGCCATTGCCCAGCCCGATCTTCGCGCCGGTACGATAGGTCCAGGCCAGTTTCAGGTCCTGAACGTTGTCACGGTTGATCTGCGTAAAGGGCGCGTAGCGCGTCCCCGCCGTGGTTCGGCCATATGCGGACCAATTCGAAGGTGTGGTGTTTGTGGCTGCTGCAGTAAAAGGTGTGCCCGCGACAGGCGAGACGACGCCGTGCGGAGTAAAGGCAAACCCGAAAAATACAACTGTCCCTAATAGCGCTAGAACACCAAGGCCACGCATCCGACGCCGCGCGCCCGCAGGCCACCATGAGGATAGTAGGAGCAAGCCGATGCTCGCCACCGATGCAGGTACGAGCAGGCGCGGAAACAGCGCCCAATAGAACGCACCCGATTCCCAAAGCGCCCATGGAATACTTAGCACGGCAACTACTACCAGCAGCCATACTCCACAAACTTGCCTACGCCAAAGCATGACGCCAGCGCTCAGATAGGCCCATCCGGCCAGCACGTAATAAAACGATCCGCCCAGGGTTAAGAGGTAAGCTCCACCTAACAATAGCCCCAGCCCCATCAAGGCAACTAGGCTGGCAAAAATACGATTTATCGAGGTCACAGTTGAACTCCTATACGCTAAATGGCTCTCAGACCCAGCGATGATAGTGTTAGACTATTAATTTTAGCCATGCCATATGGAGCAACTATACATTGCATAAAAGCAACGCCATGTGGAGCGAATACCACACCTTCCTCGTTGCCGCGGAAACACTGAACTTCAGCCGTGCGGCTGAACGGCTTGGGCAGAACACTTCAAGCATCAGTCGCGCCGTGACCCGGCTGGAGGAGCACCTGGGTCTGCGCTTGTTCAATCGGATGCCCTCTATGCGATTGACGGACCCGGGCGAGCGGCTCTATAGCGAAATCGCGCCCTTGTTCGAAGGCCTTCAAGAGGTCGAAAGCGCGATCAAGTCGGATGATGGAAAAATTAGAGGACGCATCCGGGTCGTCGGATCGCCCGAGGTTGTGCACTGGTTTATCAACCCGGCTATCGCTCGAATGCTGGAAGAACAGCACGAAATTCATTTTGAAGTGGAGGCCAGCACACGCGTGCCAAACCCCCTTGAAGAGCCAGTGGATGTCTACTTCAGTCATCGCCGCGCCGAAGTGATTAACAAGTCGCTGGTTGCTCGGCCAATCTGTTCAATGCCACAAGGGTTATTCGCTTCTCCCCTGTTACTGGCCGGCAGGAAACCTCCCCGTGTACCGGACGATCTCTTGCAATGGCCCTGCCTTGGGCGTCAGGGAGAACCCGAGTGGGAGCTGATCGACCCCCAAGGACATAAACACCTGACGCCGGTGCAAGCCATCCTGCTTGCCACACCGAACGATGCGCGCATGGATCTTACTCTGCGCGGACTTGGCATCGCGCAGTTCAATTTGCCCAGCGCCAATGAGGCCGTAGAGAGCGGAAAACTGGTACGTATTTTACCTGGCTATACCCTCCAGAACATGTCGCTGTATGCTTTTCTACTGTCACGACGCTTGATTCCGCAGGCGGTGCAGATCTTTCTGCGCTATACCACGGAAGAGGCAAAAAAATACTTTCCCGATTGACCCCTGACTTGATATCGGTTCGTTAGGGCAGATGACGTACGACCTTAATAATCTTATAGCCTCCTATTCGTTGCATAACCGAGTAAAAACACCATGGGCAATTACTTTCATCATGTTCTTATTGGACTATTGGCCCTGCTTCCTATGGCCAATCCTCTAACTAGCATCTCCCTTTTACTAGGCCTTGGAGGAAAGCTGCCTACAGTAGAGCGTAACCGGCAAATCCTGAAGGCAAGCTTATATGTAGCTCTGATTATGTTTGTCAGCTTCTACGGAGGCAGCCTGGTAATGCAGGTATTCGGAATATCTGTCCCCGGCTTGAGAATAGCCGGAGGCCTGATCGTTACCTACATCGGTTTCGCCATGCTTTTTCCAGCAACGACACCTGACGAAACAGAAGTTCAGAAAGATTTCCTTTCAGAGAAAGAGAAATCAACCCCACATTTCCGCGATCTGTCATTTGTACCTTTAGCTCTTCCTGGTGCAGCAGGCCCCGGCACGATAGCGTTGCTTATCAGCTCCGCCTCTACCCTGCAGTCGACCTACCAGACCCTGCCACTCGTCATTCACCTTGCAGCCGCAACCGTATTCATCATTACTGCGCTTATTTTCTGGATAGCTTTACGATGTTCGGGGCGAATCATGAAAGTGCTTGGTGAGTCAGGAATCGATGCAATTTCCCGAGTCGTTGGTTTTCTACTGGTTTGTATGGGTGTTCAGTTCGTTATCAATGGTGGTTTTGAATTAGCGTCTACACCTATGCACTGATCATAGTTTTTCATAATAGTGAATTATTAAAGGCCGTTGATACTTCCGCGGCCACATTCGCTAGCAATTTTATCAAATGCCTGGCTCAGCGCTTCACCTCATTACCGACAGAAGAAAGCGCTCCGCGGAGGCATTTCATTATTAACGATCAGTTGGTAGGTCCCGCCCGGCGCCTCACGCATTAGCGTATAGAACAAGGACAGTGACGGCTGGGATCGAGATCGATCAGTAAGGTCCAATGATACGCGTCGGCGCAGAACGCGCCTAGATTGGCGCCAACCGCGGTTTTCCCCGGCCCGCCTTTGGTTGAAACGACTGCAGCGACTTTCATTGGCCTTACCTCTGAATCGAAGGATTAGAGATGGCATCATGGGAACCGCGCTAAGCGTCTGGATTGCTGGGTCAAATCCCAAGCAAAAAAAAGCCTGCATTTCTGCAGGCTTTTCTCTATCTGGCTCCACGACCTGGACTCGAACCAGGGACCCAATGATTAACAGTCATTTGCTCTACCAACTGAGCTATCGCGGAATGCGCCGTATGTTACTGATTAAAAAGAAGAAGTCAAGCGTCCTCAGAAATTTTCCGCAAAATCGTCCCCCTGCTCGCTTGAATACGGCGGTTCCTTGGCCAAATCCAGCCAGGCCCTTGCCGCTGGCGGCAAGTGGGCGCTCGCGCGCCAGGCCAGGGCGATGTGCCAATCGGTATGAGGCTCGTCCAGAGGGATCAAGGCGATGCCGGGATGTTGGTGTTTGTGCGCCAGCATCCTAGGCAGGAAGGCAACGCCCAGCCCTGCGGTGACCAGGTCGACGATAAAGTCTATTTGCCCGCTGCGGGCGGTGACTTTGGGGGTCACGCCTTTGCGTTCACAGGCGCTGAGGATCTTGGCATTGAGGGCAAAGCCGGCCTCGAACAGGATGAAGGGTGAGTCGGCCAGGTCGGTGAAGTCGATACGCTCGCGCCGGGCCAATGGGTGGCCCATGGGCAACACGGCGATCAACGGCTCGTTGCGCACCGGTTGGTAGTCAAAACCTTCATCAACCGGCAGCAGCAAGGCGGCGAGGTCCACCTCCCCTGCTTCCAGGCATTCGCGCAGCCTTTTACTGCCGTACTCGGTCAGTTCGATGTCGATGCCCGGGTAACGGCTGCGGTAAGTGGCGAACATCGCCGCAAACAACACGCCGCAACCTACCGGCGGCAGGCCGATGCGCAGCACGCCGCGCTGGAGGCCGCGCAGGTCGTTGATTTCAGCCATCAAGTCGGTGCGTTCGGCGAGCATCACCAAGGCGCGGCGGTAGGCAATTTCGCCGGCGGCGGTGAGTTCGTTCTTGTGGCCGAGGCGATTGAGCAGCGGCATGCCTAATTCGCCCTCAAGGGTCTTGACCGCTTTGCTGACGGTGGACTGAGTCAGGGCAACCACTTCGGCCGCCTGGGAGAACCCGCCCTGGCGCACCACTTCGACAAACGCACGCAATGTTCGTAGGTTCATCAGTATTCCTATAACGACTGGATGGCAGTGATAAAAGTTGTTTTCATCATGGCATAACTTTGCTTAGGGTGTAGCACTTTGCCCTGTGGAGACACCGTCGATGATCATCTCGTCCGCTTCCGATTACCGCGCTGCGGCCAAGCGCAAGTTGCCGCGCTTTCTGTTCGATTACATCGACGGCGGTGCCTACGCCGAGCACACACTGCGCGCCAACAGTTCGGACCTGGCCGAGATCAGCCTGCGCCAACGCATCCTGCGCAATGTCGACGACCTGAGCCTCACCACCCAGCTGTTCGGTACCGAACTGGCGATGCCAGTGATCCTTAGCCCGGTCGGCCTGACCGGCATGTATGCGCGACGCGGTGAAGTGCAAGCAGCCAAGGCGGCGGCCAACAAACACATCCCCTTCTGCCTGTCGACAGTGTCGGTGTGTTCGATTGAGGAGGTGGCCTCGCAAAGCCCGCAGTCGATCTGGTTCCAGCTGTATGTGCTCAAGGATCGCGGCTTCATGCGCAACGCTCTGGAGCGGGCGCAGGCAGCTGGCGTGACCACCCTGGTGTTCACGGTGGATATGCCCACACCCGGCGCACGCTACCGCGATGCGCACTCGGGCATGTCTGGCCCCTACGCAGCGCAGCGACGCATGTTGCAGGCGGTGACCAAGCCGCAGTGGGCCTTCGACGTGGGCTTGATGGGCCGCCCTCACGACCTGGGCAATATTTCCAAATACCTGGGCAAACCCACCCACCTGGAGGACTACATTGGTTGGCTGGCCAACAACTTCGACCCATCCATCAGTTGGAAAGACCTGGAGTGGATCCGCGAGTTCTGGAAAGGCCCGATGATCATCAAGGGCATCCTCGACCCTCAGGATGCCAAGGACGCGGTGAGTTTCGGTGCCGACGGCATCGTGGTCTCCAACCATGGCGGCCGCCAGCTCGACGGGGTGCTGTCCACGGCCAAGGCGTTGCCGCCAATTGCCGAAGCGGTGGGCGATGACTTGACCGTGCTGGTGGACTCCGGCATTCGCTCCGGGCTCGACGTGGTGCGCATGCTCGCCCTGGGCGCCAAGGCGTGCCTGCTGGGGCGCGCCACCGCCTACGCGCTGGCCGCCGAGGGCCAGCATGGGGTAGAGAATCTGCTGGACATCTTCGCCAAGGAAATGCGCGTGGCCATGACCCTGACCGGGGTCACCTCCATCGCGCAAATCGACCGTACCACCCTGGTCTAGTGGTGATGGGTGCGGTGTACTTTGTTCACGAATAACCGAAGCGTTGTTTATTTGCGACAAGCAACTCGCCCCACCGAAACAGTTACGTCAACCGGGCCGGCGGCAACGCTGGCCCAAATCAGCCAAATAACTGGCGCCATGCTTTAACGGACTTTTCTTATTTAAAAATTTGTTAATTGATTTATAAGGTTTTTTGCCAACTAAAGACACTTGGCATGAATCTCGCTCTAGTACTGTTCAAGCAGGTTCGGCGATGACAAGACGTGCGGCAGGGCCATGGGGTTATAACCCAATGAAAAGCGGTTTAAACTGTTTCCAATGTTTTACGGAACTGAAGGATCAGTAAGACGCTTGGCACTCGCCACCCTCATCCCGCCTGTAAGACAGCCCAGTGCTTAGAGGCCACGCGCTTATGAAAACCCCCACCCAGACCAACGCAATTGACTTTGACAGTGCCAAATTGCAACGCCTGGGATTTGGCCAGCCATCCTTGCGCCCACGCCGCCCCGCCACCCTCGCCGAACTTCGCCAGCAACTGAACCAGCAGTTGCAGACCAGCCTGGAGCCGGAGCGCATCCTGGGCCTGTTCTTTCGTGAGGTTCAGCGCCTGGTTCCGCTGGACGCGTTGCAATACCGTCACGCCGCCAGCGACCTGCGCCTGGAGTTTGGCCACCGGGGTCATCACTCCGTCAGCTACACCCTGAGCCATGAAGGGGAACACCTGGGGGAACTGGTCTTTCGTCGCAACCAGCGGTTGCTTGAAGAAGAACTGAGCCAACTCGAACTCCTGCTGGTGACCCTGCTTTATCCGATGCGCAACGCTCTGCTCTACCGCGCCGCCACCCGCAGCGCCCTGCGTGACCCGTTGACCGAAACCGGCAACCGTGTGGCCATGGACCAGACGCTGCAGCGAGAAATAGACATGGCACGTCGGCACTTGCACCCGCTGTCGTTGTTGATGCTGGACATCGACCACTTCAAGAAAATCAACGACACCCATGGGCATGCTGCGGGCGACAGCGTACTGCGGGCCGTAGCCGGGGCGATCAAACGCCAGCTGCGCAACGTGGACATGGTGTTTCGGTTTGGCGGGGAAGAGTTTTTGATCCTGCTCTCCAACACCGGTCGCGATGCCGCGAAAATGGTGGGAGAACGCCTGCGCCAGGCGGCGCAAGCCCAGGACTACTGGGTAGAGGGCACGCGAATCGAACTGACCGTGAGCCTCGGTTGTTCTACGCTGCTGGCGGCCGAGTCGGCTGAAAGCCTGCTGCGCCGGGCCGACAATGCGTTGTACGTGGCCAAGCGCGAAGGTCGCAATCGCTTGGCGATGGCGGGATAAGGCCAGTTGTGGCGAGGGAGCTTGCTCCCGCTGGGGCGCGAAGCGGCCCCATTTTTTATTTAAAAAGAATGGGCCTGCTACGCAGTCCAACGGGAGCAAGCTCCCTGGCCACAAATATCATCCGAACCGTTACATCACGCCTCGCTGGCGATGCGCACAGGGCGCTCGCGAACGGCTGGCGCCTTGTCTTTTTCCGCATTCTCTAGACGCATGCAGCTTTCCAGGAACAAGTGCATGTAGTCGTAGCTCTTGCACACCGCCTGGCGCAACTCTTCCTGCAAGGCCTTGCTCGGGTTGGTCCCGGCCAGTGTGCAGATGATTTCCAGGGCTTCCCAAGGGTGGGCATCGTCGTATTGGGCGTGCATCTTCAGCCACTTCATCGCCCGCTTGCGATCTTCCTCAGGGAAGGCGGCAGCATACACACCGGTAGAGCAGACCACGGCGGACCACTCCCCCGTCGCCCCCTCGATCGCGTAGTTGGTGGCGGCAATCGCGACGATCAACGCATCCGCCGAGCTGGTGTGCCAGCACCAATGACTCAGGGCGTGCAACTCGGGCGGCACCTCCTGCGCTTGCAGTTCTTCAAGGCTGACGCCGTGAGCCCGCGCCCAATTGACCCAATAGTCGGCATGGTTGAGCTCCACGCGAATGTTGCGCATCAGCCAACGGCGCGCCATATCCTCCCCAGGATGGCGGGCAAACTTGGTCTTGGTCAGGTTCTGCGCCATGTACAAGGCAAACTGTTCCACCACCGGCCAACCACCAATCAGGTAGTGGCGCATGGTCTTGGCGCTGAGGGCGTTGTCGCGCATGCGCTGGTACAGTTCGTGCTCGACAACCCGACGCTTGCTCTCGCTACAGTCCTGGATCAGTTGCTGCGCCCAGGCGGGGTAACTCGAGGCTTCCATAAGCGGGCCGGTTCTGTTGAATGTGTCGATCACTGTGGGGCTCCTTTTCAAGTGTGATTGTACAGACCAGCAAATGTTTCAGCGGAAAGTGCCGGGCGCCTTGAATAACAGAGGCTGCGGCCGCTCAGGTCGGCACTGCAGGCTATCAAAGGTAAATAATTGCGGGCGTTCAATCAGGTAGCCCTGAGCGTAATCCACACCTATCTCAAGTAAAGCCTGTTCGATCTGGGGTGTTTCAACAAACTCGGCAATCGTGCGCTTACCCATGACGTGGCCGATGTGGTTGATCACCTCGACCATGGCGCGGTTAATCGGGTCGTCCAGCATATCCTTTACGAAACTTCCATCGATCTTCAGGAAGTCTACAGGTAAATGTTTCAAATATGCGAATGAGGACATTCCGGCGCAAAAGTCATCCAGGGAAAAATGGCACCCTAACGCTTTGAGTTCATTAATAAATCGAATCGCACTGCCCAAATTGGCTATAGCGCTCGTTTCAGTTATTTCAAAACAAATCATTTCCGGTGGAATGCTGTAACTATCGAATTTCTGACGTAAAAAACCCAAAAAGTCATCATCGCCAATAGTGATGCCTGACAGATTAATCGCACACATGGCCATGGGTCGGCCCGGACGCTCATGCATGCAGCGGGCGATAATCTTGAATACGTTTTCCACTACCCAACGGTCCAGGGACGTCATCAAACCGTAACGCTCGGCAGCCGGAATAAAACTGTTGGGTAAAATGATCCGCCCCGCTTCGTCATGCAGGCGCAGGAGAATTTCGATGTGCCCATTGCCAGCGTCGGTAGGGCCCAACGGCGCGATTTCCTGGGCATAGAGGCAAAAGCGATCTTCTTCAAGGGCGATATGCAGCCGCTGTACCCAGGCCATCTCGCCAAACCGTAGAGACAACTCGGAGTCGTCGACGTGGTAGACCTGCACCCGGTTGCGCCCCTTTTCCTTGGCCATGTAGCACGCCATGTCGGCGGCGCGCAGGGAGGTTTCCAGGGTGGTCGGGGTTTGCGAGATATGCACCAGGCCGATGCTGACAGTGGTCATGAAGGGCCGCCCCTTCCACACGAAGTGCAAGCTTTGCACGGTATGGCGCAGGCTCTCGGCGATTTTTTCCGCCACCGGCGCCGGGCAGTTTTCCAGCAGGATGCCAAACTCGTCGCCGCCCAACCGAGCCAGGGTGTCGCCTTCGCGCAAGTCTGATTGCAATAGCGCGCAGATGTGACGCAACAATTCATCGCCTGCCGCGTGGCCACAGGTGTCATTGACCAGCTTGAACTGGTCGAGGTCGAGGAACATCAAGGCATGTCGCCCACTTTGCTGGCGCGCGACCTGTTGCAGCACCTGTTCAAGGCGGAACTCGAACTCGCGACGGTTGGCCAGGCCGGTCAAGGCGTCATGGGTGGCCTGCCAGGAAAGATTGGCGATGTACTGGCGTTCCTGGGTCATGTCGTGCAGCACCAGGACCGCACCGCTGATCTTGCCGGCGCTGCGGATCGGCGCGCCCACCAGGGTGACCGAGACCGTGCTGCCGTCCAGGCGCTGGATCAGCTTGGAATGCTCGCTGCCGCCGCTGAACTGGCCCTTGACGATGTGCTCAATCAGGGTGAATCCGTCGGGCTCGGCGTTTTCATTCAAAAGCTTGAACAACGCCGCCAGCGGCAGGCCCTGGGCCTGCCCCGAGCGCCAGTGGGTCAAGGCTTCAGCGGCAGGGTTCATATAGGCAATGGCCCCGTCGACATCGGTGGTAATCACCCCGTCGCCAATCGACTCCAATGTAATCTGCGCCCGCTCCTTCTCCGCTTGCAGCGCATCGGCAAAGGCATGACGCTGGGCCAGCAGCTTGTGGGTGCGCAGCAGCGCCAATACGAACAGGCCCAAGGCCGTCGCCAGGTTGGTGATCAACAACAGGCGCAGGATCATCCGCGAACCTTCGCCCAGGGCATCGCTGAACGCCTTGGCGGCGGGCGTCACCCCTTCATTGATGGCCGTGATGCGCGCCTTCCAACTATGGACATCGTCACTACTGACGTAGCCGGAGGTAATGGCGCCGTGCATCTCCTGGGCCAGCTCATCCAACTGCAGCAGATAGCCGTCGCCCACCGTCCACAGCTCAATGGCTTTTTCCAGGTAGCTGAAATGGCGGAAGTTGAGGTACAGCCAGATCAGGCTGGAAACGTCGTCCGGATGGTTGCCGCCCTTGAGGATACCCAGGCGCGCGGCCTCCATGTCTGGATTGGGACGGTCCAGGGCAATGCGCAATTCATGCCCACCCTGGGGCACGGCAATGGCCTGCTGGTATTTGAGGTAGGTGGCGTCGTTGCGGTTATCGGCGTAGAGGGTCAGGTAGTAGATGGCATCCTTCTGGCCCTTGGACCACAGGCTTTCGCCCGCCACATAACCCCGCACTGCCGAAAGCACGTAGAGACTGACGCAGCCTAACAATGCCTGGAACAACACGACGGCGATGAAGGGCCAGACAATACCCAACAGGCGTGGCGTTCCGAGAGTCCGCTTTTGCTTCATGAAGTCCCTTACACATGCACAGCTTAATACGCACGCGAAAATCCGCTCCCGATAGCACAGCCTAAGCTAAATCAACGCACTTGTTGCAAGTGTCCGTACAGTTTGGCGTACAACCCACCATCGGCAATCAACTGCTGATGGTCGCCATCCTCGGCGATGTGCCCGCCATCGAACACCAACACTCGGTCAGCCTGCTTCACCGCAGACAGCCGGTGAGCGATGATCAGTGTAGTACGCCCGCTGAGAAACCGCGCCAGTGCCTGGTGCAGGTTGTACTCGGTCGCCGCATCCAATGCAGACGTGGCCTCGTCCAGAATCACCACTTTAGGCTCGGCGAGCACCATGCGGGCAATCGCCAGGCGTTGCCGCTGGCCACCGGAAAAGCGCACGCCCGAACGCCCGACCACGCTGTCCAGGCCCAAGGGCAATGCCTTGACAGTAGCATCCAGTTGGGCGATTTCCAGCGCCTGCCAGCAGGCTTGATCGGTGCGGGTGCGGCCCATGGTCAGGTTGGCGCGCACGGTATCGTTGAACAGCGCAGGATGTTGCAGCACCACCGCGACGTTCTCGCGGATGGTCTCCAGGCCAATCTCCTGCTGGGTGGCAGTGCCAAAGCGAATGCTGCCGGCCTGCGGCGTGTAGAGCCCCAGCAACAGTTGCACCAGGGTGCTTTTACCGCCGCCGCTGGCGCCGACAATTGCCACCTTTTCACCCGGTGCGATGGCCAGGTTCAACTGGTTGAGTACCAGGTCTTCGCCGTAGCCGAAGTCGAGGCCACGCACTTCGATGCCGACCGTCTCGCGCCCGCTGAACGGGTCTGCGCCGCCTGGGTATTGCGGCTCATCGGCACGCGCCAGCAGCTCGTTGATGCGCGACAGCGCGCCGCCCGCCGCGTAATAGGCGTATTGCAGGTTCAGCAGTTGTTCCACCGGGCCAATCATGAACCACAGGTAACTGAACACCGCGAGCATCTGGCCGATGGACAGGTCGGAAAACAGCACGGTGAGCATGGCCGCGGCGCGGAAGATGTCGATACCGAACTGGAACAGCAAGCCACTGGCGCGGCTCGACGCGTCGGTTTTCCACTGGGAATGAATGGCGTAGTCACGCACTTCCTGGGCACGCTGGCCCAGGCGCCCGAGGAAAAAGCCTTGGCGGTTGCCGGCACGTACTTCCTGGATGGCATCGAGGGTTTCAGTCAGCGCCTGGGTAAAGCGTGAAGTACTGTCGTTTTCCAGCTTCTTGAGGTGCTTGACGCGCTTGCCCAACTGCACCGTGGCGTAGATCACCAACGGGTTGAACAACAGGATCAACAACGCCAGTTGCCAATGCATCCACACCAGGATCGCCGAGGTGCCGACCAGGGTCAGCATCGCCACCAGGAAGCGGCTGAGGGTTTCACCCACGAATTTGTCCAGCGTGTCCAGGTCGGTCACCAGATGAGTGGTGACCGTACCGCTGCCCAGGCTTTCGTACTCACCCAGAGAGATACGCTTGAGACGCTCGATCAGGCGCACGCGGATGCGGTACACGATGTCCTTGGCCAAGCGCGCAAACAGCCGCGCCTGCACCACGTTGAACACCAGCGCGCCGCAGCGCAGGGCCAGGGTGACCAAGAGCATCAGGCCGATATAGCCAGCGGCTTTTTGCCAACCCAGGGGCAGCGCGTGGTTCATCACCTTGAGGGCGGCATCGCCATGGCCCAGCAGCACTTCGTCCACCAGCAACGGCAATAACAGCGGGATAGGCACGCTGCACAGGGTGGCGAGCACGGCGACACCGTTGGCGACCCACAGGGATTTCTTGTGGCGCAGGGCCAGGCGGCGAATTTCTGCCCAGGTCAGGCGGTCGGTGCGTGGAGGCTGTTCATACACAGGCAGCTCGCTCCAGCCATCGACCCAGTAACGGCGACAGCTCGGACAGCGGCTGGTAACCATTGGTCAGCAAGGCCAACTGGCCGTTGCGCTCGGCCAGCAGGGTCGGGAACCCGGCAATGCCCAGGTCCTGCACCCAAGTGAAATCGGCCGCCGTGGCCGCGTGCTGATCGGCACGGTCGAACTCGCCGGCAAACTCGATACGTGGAATACCGGCCTGTTCGGCCAGCTCCACCAGCACAGGGGCGAGCGTCACGTCCCGGCCTTCGACATAGAACGCACGCTGGATCAGCCCCAGCAGCTTCCAGGCGCAATCCGGCGCCAGGCTGCGTGCGGTGACGATAGCGCGGCATGCCGGCTCCGTGTCGTAGACAAACCCGTCGGGCAATGCGCCTTCTCGCTTGAACGGCTGGCCGGTGGCGTCGGTGACGGCCTGCCAGTGTTCAAGGATGTAGCGCCGGGTAGTCGGCTCCAGCGCCGCGCCGCTGCCGGTGCGCAAGCCGCCCACCACCAGGTGCACGTCCACGCCGGCCGCCTGGGCCTGCTCCACCAGCGCTTGTGCCACCGGGGCAAAGCCCCAGCACCAGGAACACATCGGGTCCATTACATAGAGCAGGCGCGCAGACATGGCTCAGGCCTCGGAAGGGGTTTGCTTGTAGTTGTAACCAATCGGGTGCGGCATGTTGCGGGCCTTGGCCAGTTCGATCTGCTTCTGGCGGTCGATCGCACTGCGACGAGTCTTCTCCGGCAGCTTATCCCAGCAATGGGGGCAACTGATGCCCGCCACGTAATGCTCGGAGGCGCGGTCTTCTACGCTCACGGGTGTGCGGCAGGCATGACATTGATCGTAGTCGCCTTCACTCAAGTCGTGGCGCACGGTCACGCGATTGTCGAACACAAAGCAGTCGCCCTGCCATTTAGTTTCTTCCTGGGGCACCTCTTCGAGGTACTTCAGGATACCGCCCTTGAGGTGGTAGACCTCATCGAAGCCTTCGCTGAGCATGTAGCTCGACGCCTTCTCACAGCGAATGCCGCCAGTGCAGAACATGGCGACCTTCTTGTGCTTGGCCGGGTCGAAGTTGGCTTTGATGTAGTCGGGAAATTCGCGAAAACTGGTGGTTTTCGGGTCGATTGCGCCTTCAAAGGTGCCGATGGACACTTCGTAGTCGTTACGGGTGTCGATCAACAATACTTCCGGGTCGCTGATCAGCGCGTTCCAATCCTGCGGGTCGACGTAGGTACCCACCTTTTTGTTCGGGTCCACGCCTTCGACACCCAGGGTCACGATCTCTTTCTTGAGTTTGACCTTGGTGCGGTAGAACGGCTGGTCGTCGCAGTAAGACTCTTTGTGGTCGATGTCGACCATGCGTGGGTCTTTCTTGAGCCAGGCCATCAGGCCATCAATACCTTCGCGGCTGCCGGAAACGGTGCCGTTGATGCCTTCTTCGGCGATCAGCAAGGTGCCTTTGATGCCGTTATCGACCATCGCCTGCAACAGGGGCTCGCGCAGGGCGACGTAATCTTCGAGGGTGACGAACTTATACAGTGCCGCCACGACAATCGGTTGAGTCATGGGTGTTCTCTCCAGGTGGCTACCCTCGTAAGGGGTGAACCGGATGCAAAAAAAACGCGCCGGCTAAGCGGCGCGTTGCGGATTCTATCAGGGTTACCCCATCAATGTCCGCCGGCGCAGGTCGGCGAGGCCGGGGCTGCGTCGATTGTCGCCCACTCGTCGGGCGTATAGGTATGCAGCGCCAGCGCATGGAACTCGCTCATCAGATCACCCAGGGTGGCGTAGACCTTCTGGTGGCGCTTGACGCGGTTGAGCCCCTCGAACTGCTGGCTGACCAGCACGGCCTTGAAGTGGGTCTGCAACCCACGGCTGTGCATGTGGCTTTCATCCAGCACGCTCAAGTGTTGCGGGGCCAGGGCGGCAAGGGCCGTTTCGATACGCTGTTGCATGGTCATTCCTGCTTACTTCTTCTTGGCCGGTGCGGCGGCTTTTGGCGCCAGCTCGTTGGTCATGTCTTCCAACAGCTTGTTCACCACCGGTACGGCGCTTTCCAGCTTGGCCTGGGTCATCTGGGCCGATTGCTGGGTCAGCTGGGGCATTTTTTCCAGGACTTTCTTGCCAAGTGGCGACTGGTAGAACGCTACCAGGTCCTTGAGCTCGGATTCGCTGAAGTTGGTGGTGTAGAGCTTGACCATGTCAGGCTTGAGCTTCGGCCAGCCGATGGCCTGGTCCAGAGCGGCGTTGGCCTTGGCCTGGTAGCTGTCCAGTACCGACTGCTTGGCGGCAGGCGCCTTGGTCTGTTCGAAACGCTGGGCGAACATTTGCTGCACTTGCATGTACACCGGGGTACCCAGCTTGTCAGCATGGGCCAGGGTAAGGAAGGCTTCGGCACTGGCGTTGTGGCTGGCGGTATCGGCAAGAACCTGGCCGCTGGCGCAAACCAGAGCAACCGCGGTACAGATGGCACGAAGACGAGTCATCGAGTTTCCTTTTCTAGCAGGCGAGGTAAGACCCCAAGGGCGACCATTCTGCGCCTAAAAAACCTCGCGGCTCAACCCCACTCCTTGGCAAGCCCCGGTTTCACGGGGCGCGATGGCACAAATGCGCTTTTAGGGAACCCACGCTGGCCGCCAGGGCCTAAACTGACCAATCACGACTGCATAAGGAGGGTGACCGATGAGCCGTATCGAAACCGACAGCCTGGGGGAAGTACAGGTCCCTGATGACGCCTATTGGGGCGCGCAAACCCAACGTTCGCTGGTCAATTTCGCGATTGGCGAGCAGCGCATGCCGCTGGCGGTATTGCATGCCCTGGCCCTGATCAAGAAGGCTGCGGCGCGGGTCAACGACCGCAACGGCGACTTGCCCGCCGATATTGCCCGCCTGATCGAGCAGGCTGCCGACGAAGTCCTGGACGGCCAGCATGACGACCAGTTCCCGCTGGTGGTCTGGCAGACCGGCAGTGGCACCCAGAGCAACATGAACGCCAACGAAGTGATCGCTGGCCGCGCCAACGAACTGGCCGGCAACAACCGCGGCGGCAAGAGCCCGGTGCACCCCAACGATCACGTCAACCGTTCCCAGAGTTCCAACGACTGCTTCCCCACCGCCATGAGCATTGCTGCGGTGCAAGCGGTGAACAAGCAACTGCTGCCGGCAATCGCCACCTTGTCCGGTGGGCTGGCAGAATTGGCCGCGCGGCATATGAAGCTGGTCAAGACCGGCCGTACCCACATGATGGATGCCACACCGATCACCTTCGGCCAGGAACTTTCGGCGTTTATCGCCCAGCTCGATTACGCCGAGCGTGCGATCCGCAGCGCCCTGCCCGCGGTGTGCGAGCTGGCCCAGGGCGGCACCGCCGTCGGCACCGGCCTCAATGCCCCCCATGGCTTTGGCGAGGCGATTGCTTCCGAGCTGGCCGCGTTGTCGGGTCTACCCTTTGTGACCGCGCCGAACAAATTCGCCGCCCTCTCCGGCCATGAGCCGCTGGTGACCTTGCACGGCGCGCTGAAAACCCTGGCCGTGGCGCTGATGAAAATCGCCAACGACCTGCGCCTGCTGGGTTCCGGCCCTCGCGCCGGGCTGGCCGAAGTCAAGTTGCCGGCCAACGAACCGGGCAGTTCGATCATGCCCGGCAAGGTCAACCCCACACAATGCGAAGCGCTGTCGATGCTGGCCTGCCAGGTGCTGGGCAACGACGTGACCATCGGCATGGCCGCCAGCCAAGGGCACTTGCAGTTGAACGTGTACAAACCGGTGATCATCCACAACCTGCTGGAGTCGATCCGCCTGCTGGCCGATGGCTGCAACAACTTCCAGGAGCATTGCATTGCCGGTCTTGAACCCGACGCCGAGCAAATGGCCCAGCACCTGGAACGCGGACTGATGCTGGTCACCGCCCTCAACCCGCATATCGGCTACGACAAGTCAGCCGAAATCGCCAAGAAGGCTTACGCCGAAGGGCTGACACTGCGTGAGGCTGCACTGGAGCTGGGCTATCTCACCGATGCCGAGTTTGACCAGTGGGTGCGCCCGCAAAACATGCTCGGCGCTTAAACCGACATCCGCAGCCGCCGGGCCCTGAGCCCGGCGAGCAGCGAAGGCGCCAGCGCCACCATCGCCGAGCCAGTCACCACCACCAAAGCCCCCACATACCCCAAGGCATTGATCTCTTCGGCTTGCACATAGTCCGGCCACAGCCAGGCCGACACTGCCACCGCCACAAAGGTCACCAACGGCGTCAACGCCAGGGTCGCACTGACCCGCGAGGCTTCCCAATGCGCCAGGGCTTCGGCAAATGCGCCGTAGGCCACCAGCGTATTCATGCAGCACGCCAGCAGCAGCCAGCCTTGCAACGGGCTCAACTGCAACGCCTCCAGCGGGTGCGCCCAAGGCGTGAGCAACACCGCGCACGACAGGTAGATCACCATCATCACCTGCAATGAATTCCATACCGTCAGCAACTGCTTCTGCCCCAGTGCATAGAACACCCAGATGGTGGTGGCGAGCAGGATCGTCAGCACACCGGCGGTGTAGGTGCCCATGGACGTCAGCAACTCCACCAGGCGTTGGTTGAAAAACAAGCCAAAGCCTGCGATCAGCACCATCAGCCCCACCCCCTGCCCCAGACTGAAGCGCTCCTTGAACACAAACACACTGGCAACCATCAGAAAGATCGGGCCCATCTGCACCACCAACTGCGCCGTGCCGGGGCTAAGCATTTTCAGGCCAACCAGGTACAGCACGTAGTTGCCCACCAGGCCACACACCGCCATGCCCACCAGCCACCCACCCTTGGGGCCAAGCACTTTGCGGCTGGGCAGGCGTTTGGTGGCGGCCAGGTAAACGAACAGGCACGTGCCCGCTACCATGAGGCGAAACCAGGTCACGGTGATCGGGTCCATCACCTGCAACACTTGCTTGAGCTTGATCGGGAGAATGCCCCACAGAAACGCGGTCAGCAGGGTCAGGAAGAAACCGTAGACCCAGCGGCCGGAAGAGATGTGCATGAGTGCCCCAGATGCCAGAGGAAGTGGAGCAGGCATTCTAGGGGCAAGTCACTGAGTTCGGATACGTCACAGTCTTGAATGTGGGGGCTGGCTTGCCTGCGATGGCGATTTATCTGTGTCCAATCTGTCGCTGACCCACCGCAATCGCAGGCAAGCCAGCTCCCACATTGGCGGTATTCCAACCTGACTCAGCGTACGGCTTCGAAGAGTCCGGTGGCGCCCATCCCACCCCCCACACACATGGTGACAACCCCGTAACGCAGGTTGCGCCGTT
Organism: Pseudomonas sp. DWP2-2; assembly: GCF_049897065.1. NCBI lineage: Bacteria > Pseudomonadati > Pseudomonadota > Gammaproteobacteria > Pseudomonadales > Pseudomonadaceae > Pseudomonas > Pseudomonas sp. DWP2-2. Next base: position 803,910 of record NZ_JAFCVN010000001.1, read on the forward strand.
GCAGTTCGCGCACCAGGTGCCCCACCTGCCGCGAGCCGGTCATGCCGAACGGGTGCCCGATGGAAATCGAGCCGCCGTTGACATTGTATTTGGCGTTATCGATCTCCAGGCGATTGCGTGCGTAAAGGCACTGGGAAGCAAAGGCCTCATTGAGTTCCCACAAGTCGATATCCGCCACCTGCAAACCCTTGGCCTTGAGCAACTTGGGCACCGAGAACACCGGGCCGATGCCCATCTCGTCCGGCTCGCAACCGGCCACGGTAAAGCCACGGAAGAACGCCTTGGGCTTGAGCCCCAGTTCCAGAGCTTTTCCCAGGCTCATCACCAGGGTCATCGACGCACCGTCGGAGAGCTGCGAGGAGTTACCTGCCGTCACCGAGCCATCCTCGGCAAACACCGGCTTCAAGCCGCTGAGGCTGGCCAGGGTGGTGTCCGGGCGGTTGCAGTCGTCCCGGTCTACCACGCCATCCAGGATCTGCACCGCGCCAGTGTTCTTGTCCTCGACCTTGTACTTGACCGCCATCGGCACGATTTCATCGTTGAACAAGCCATCAGCCTGGGCCTGGGCGGTGCGTTGCTGGCTTTGCAGCGCATAAAGGTCCTGGTCTTCGCGGCTGACGTGATAGCGGCGCGCAACGATTTCGGCGGTCTGGCCCATGGGGAAGTAAATGCCCGGCACCTGTTCCTTAAGCAGCGGGTTGATCAGGTTATCGGTGTTGACGCTCTTCATGGTCAGGCTGATGGACTCCACGCCACCGGCAACAATGATGTCGCTGCAGCCCGAAGCGATCTGGTTGGCGGCAATGGCAATCGCCTGCAAGCCCGACGAACAGAAGCGGTTGAGGGTCATGCCCGCCGTACCGGTGCCCAGTTGCGAGAGCACCGCCACATTGCGCCCGATGTTATAGCCCTGGGCGCCTTCGTTGGAGCCGGCACCGACGATGCAGTCTTCCACCGTCGCCGGGTCTATACCGTTGCGGGCCAGCAGCGCATTGACACAATGGGCCGCCATGTCATCGGGACGGGTCTGGTTGAACTTGCCGCGAAAGGATTTGGCCAGGCCGGTTCGCACGCTGTCGACGATCACTACTTCACGCATGGGCTACCTCGATCTTGTGGTTGTGGATCGAGGATAGATCCAGGCCTGGCCGACCGCGATGATCATTCACTGCGTGGATGCAAAAGCATGGAGCCTCTGTAGGAGCGAGCTTGCTCGCGAAAAACTAATAGGCGCCGCGTTCACTCAGGAAACACGCGTAATCGTTGACGTTTTTCGCGAGCAAGCTCGCTCCTACAGGCTATTTCTTTTTCTTCTTGTCGTGCTTGTCGCTTTTGTCAAACGCTTCTTCCAGCGCACGGTTGATGGTGCGCAGCACCTTGACCCGCGCCCAGCGCTTGTCGTTGGCCTCGACCAGAGTCCAGGGCGCCACCTCGGTGCTGGTGCGGTCAACCATATCGCCCACTGCCGCGCGGTAGTCGTCCCACTTGTCGCGATTGCGCCAGTCGTCTTCGGTGATCTTGAAGCGTTTGAAGGGGATTTCTTCACGGGCCTGGAAGCGCTCCAGTTGCGTCTCCTTGTCGATGGCCAGCCAGAACTTGACCACGATCACCCCCGCATCGCGCAGTTGCTCTTCGAAGTCATTGATCTCGCCATAGGCGCGCATCCAGTCCGCAGGGGTACAGAAGCCTTCGATGCGTTCCACCAGCACGCGGCCGTACCAGGAGCGGTCAAACACGGTGAACATGCCGCGCGCCGGGATTTTCTGCCAGAACCGCCATAGATAAGGCTGGGCCCGTTCGTCTTCGCTGGGCGCGGCAATCGGCACGATGTGGTACTGGCGCGGGTCCAGTGCTGCCGCCACTCGACGGATCGCCCCACCCTTGCCCGCCGCGTCGTTGCCCTCGAACACGCTTACCAGCGCGTGCTTGCGCATACGTTTGTCGCGCATCAGGCCAGAGAAGCGCGCCTGTTCGGTAATCAGTTGCTCTTCATAGTCGTCCTTGTCCAGGCGCAGGGTCATGTCGAGGCTGTCGAGCAGGCTCTTTTGGTCCACCGAGGCAAGCAACGGCGCCGGGTTCATGCCGCTGGCCTTGACCTTGGCCTGGTTCAGGGCACTTTGCAGCCCATCGAGCAGGATCTTGCCCACGGTCAGCCCACGGTAATGGGGGTCGACGCCTTCGATCACATGCCACGGCGCGTAATCGCGGCTGGTGCGGCGCAGCACACGCTCACCGAAATGCACGAACTTGTCGTAGGTCTTGGACTGCTGCCAGTCCAATGGGCTGATGCGCCAGCTGTGCAGCGGGTCGTCGGCCAGGGCCTTGAGGCGCGCCTTCATCTGTTTTTTGGACAGGTGGAACCAGAACTTGAAGATCAGCGCACCTTCATCGCAGAGCATCTTTTCCAGACGTTCGGCGCCGGCGATGGCCTGGTCCAGGCGCGCATCCTTGATCTGCCCATGCACGCGGCCTTGCAGCATCTGGCTGTACCAGTTGCCGAAGAAAATGCCCATGCGGCCCTTGGCCGGCAGTTGCCGCCAGTAGCGCCAGGCCGGTGGACGCGCCAGTTCTTCGTCGGTCTGCTGGTCGAAGGTGCGCACTTCGATCAGGCGCGGGTCCATCCATTCATTGAGCAGCTTGACGGTTTCACCCTTGCCCGCGCCCTCGATGCCGTTGATGAGGATGATCACCGGGAAGCGTTTCTGCTGTTGCAGCTCGTACTGAACTTCCAGCAAGGCTTCACGCAAGGCCGGCACTTCGGCGTCGTAGGTGTCTTTGTCGATGGCGTGACCGATTTCGGCGGATTCGAACATGGGCAGCTCCGTTTCAAGATGGCTCAAGACTAGCGGATTGGGCCCCGACACGCGCAAGGAAATACAACCCAGCCTTGCCATGGATCAATTCAACGCCGGTTGATCGGCTAGAATGGCCGCCTTGCCTTTGCCCGCTTTCATTTTATGAGCCGCCATGAACCCCATCACCCACGCCCAGCTCGACTGGGATGACCAAGGCCGCCCGCATTCGCGGGTATTCGACGACGTGTATTTCTCCGACCAATCGGGCCTGGAAGAAACCCGCTACGTGTTCCTGGAGCAGAACCGCTTGCAGGAACGCTTCGCCGCCTTGCCCGCAGGTGGGCGCCTGGTGATTGGTGAAACTGGCTTCGGCACCGGCTTGAACTTCCTCTGCGCCTGGCAGTTGTTCGAACAGCACGCAGTCGCCGGTGCGCGGCTGCACTTCGTCAGCGTGGAAAAGTACCCCCTCAGCCATGCCGACCTGCAACGCGCCCTCGCCCTCTGGCCCGAACTGCAACCCTTGGCCGAGCAACTGCTGGCGCAATACATTGCCATCCACCAGGGTTTCCAGCGCCTGGTACTGGACAACGGCCGCGTGACCCTGACCCTGTTGATCGGCGATGCGCTGGAACAATTGCCGCAACTGGACGCCCAGGTCGATGCATGGTTTCTCGACGGGTTCGCCCCGGCGAAAAACCCCGACATGTGGACCGCCGAGCTGTTCGCCCAACTGGCGCGCCTGGCGGCACCGGGCTCGACCATCAGCACCTTCACCAGCACCGGCTGGGTAAGGCGGTTGATCAATGCAGCCGGGTTCAAGATGAAACGCACGCCAGGCATCGGCCATAAGTGGGAGATCCTGCGTGGGGAGTTTGTCGGTTGGCCCGCCGACTTACCCGCGCCGGCCCCACGTAAACCCTGGTTCGCCCGGCCACCCGCCATCGAGGGAGAACGTCATGCCTTGGTCATCGGCGGTGGCCTGGCCGGTTGCGCGACCGCCGCCAGCCTGGCCGCCAGGGGTTGGCGTGTCAGCCTTCTGGAGCGCCACGCCGGCTTGGCACAGGAAGCGTCGGGCAACCCACAGGGTGTGTTGTACCTCAAGCTTTCGGCCCATGGCACGGCCTTGTCCCAGCTGATAGTCAGCGGTTTTGGCCACACCCGACGCCTGCTGGAACATTTGCACCGAGGTGTCGATTGGGACGGCTGTGGCGTGTTGCAACTGGCGTTTGACGCCAAAGAGATCCAGCGTCAGGCTCAATTGGCAAACGCCTTTGCTCCGGACCTGTTGCATCTGCTGGACCGCGAGCAGGCGCAGCAAAAGGCGGGAATCGAACTGGCCCACGGCGGGTTGTTTTTTCCAGAGGGCGGTTGGGTGCATCCGCCCGCGCTGTGCCAGTGGCAGGCCAAACATCCACTGATTGAAGTGCTCACCCACCACGAGGCACTGGAACTGCACCGGCTCGACGACCAATGGCAAGCCCGCGCCGGTGACCGCGTGCTGGCCAGCGCCGGTGTCGTGGTGCTCGCCGGGGCTGCGGAGATCAAGCGTTTCCCCTTCAGTGCAGACATACCGCTCAAGCGCATCCGCGGGCAGATCACTCGGCTGGCGCAAACCTGCGCGAGTAAAGCGCTGGCCACGGTGGTCTGTGCCGAGGGCTACGTCGCGCCGGCCCGGCTTGGCGAACACACCCTGGGCGCCAGTTTTGACTTCAACAATCAAGACCTCACGCCCACGCCCGCCGAACACAGCGGCAACCTGCAGATGCTGCGCGAGATGTCTACCGACCTGCTGCAGCGCCTGGGTGCCGACCGCCTGGCGGCCGAACAACTGGAAGGCCGTGCCGCGTTTCGTTGTACCAGCCCCGACTACCTGCCCATCGTTGGGCCACTGGCCGACCATGCGGCGTTTCAGCAGGCTTATGCGGTACTGGGCAAAGACGCCCGGCAAGTGCCGCAAACGCCCTGCCCGTGGCTGCCGGGGCTGTTTCTCAATAGCGGCCATGGCTCGCGTGGCCTGATCACTGCGCCGTTGTGCGGCGAACTGCTGGCTGCATGGCTGAGTGATGAGCCCCTGCCAGTGCCCACCAGCGTAGCCGAGGCTTGCCACCCCAATCGATTTGCCCTGCGCACGCTGGTGCGAGGCCAGGGCGCTGCACAAAAAAAGCCGGATTAAAGGCAAGGCGGCTATCTGCCTTATAACTTATCGGTCTAAAACTCCACGCATAGCACTGGGTCAGTTTCTGGGTACGCGCCCTTTTGGGCGTATTGAGTATTGACCCCTCCCCAACGGAAAAACCGGTAAGGAATTTATGTGTGGACTAGCTGGCGAGTTACGCTTTGATCATCAACCTGCCGACCTGGCAGCCGTAGAACGCATCACGCACCACCTCGCCCCCCGAGGCCCCGACGCCTGGGGCTTTCATGCCCAAGGGCCGATTGCCCTGGGCCACCGCCGCCTGAAGATCATGGACCTGTCGGACGGCTCTGCCCAACCGATGGTCGACGCCCATCTGGGGCTGTCCCTGGCGTTCAATGGCGCTATCTATAATTTCCCGGAGCTGCGCCAAGAGCTGGAAGCCCTGGGTTACGCCTTCTATTCCGGCGGCGACACCGAAGTGCTGCTCAAGGGCTACCACGCCTGGGGCGAAGCGCTGCTGCCCAAGCTCAACGGCATGTTCGCTTTCGCCATCTGGGAGCGTGATGCCCAGCGTCTGTTCATCGCTCGTGACCGTCTCGGTGTGAAGCCCTTGTACCTGTCGCGCACCGGCCAACGCCTGCGCTTTGCCTCAGCGTTGCCCGCGTTGCTCAAGGGTGGGGATATCAACCCGATCCTCGATCCGGTCGCCCTCAACCACTACCTGAATTTCCACGCCGTGGTCCCTGCGCCGCGCACGCTGTTGGCCGGCATCGAAAAGCTGCCGCCCGCCAGCTGGATGCGCATCGACGCCAGCGGCAAGACCGAACAGAAAACCTGGTGGACCCTGCCCTACGGGCCCCATGAGGACGAAAAACACCTGACCCTGGAAGACTGGACCGACCGCGTGCTCGACAGCACCCGCGAAGCCGTGGCCATTCGCCAACGTGCGGCGGTGGATGTGGGGGTGCTGCTGTCCGGCGGCGTCGACTCGAGCATGCTCGTCGGCCTGCTGCGTGAAGTGGGCGTGGAGGATTTGTCGACCTTTTCCATCGGCTTTGAAGACGCCGGCGGCGAACGTGGCGACGAGTTCCAGTACTCAGACCTGATCGCCAAACACTACGGCACCCATCACCACCAACTGCGCATCGCCGAAAGCGAGATCATCGAGCAACTGCCGGCCGCCTTCCGCGCCATGAGCGAGCCGATGGTCAGCCATGACTGCATCGCCTTCTACCTGCTGTCGCGGGAAGTGGCCAAGCATTGCAAAGTGGTGCAGAGCGGCCAGGGCGCCGATGAACTGTTCGCCGGTTACCACTGGTACCCGCAAGTGGACGGTGCCAGCGACCCGTACGCGGCCTACCGCGAGGCGTTTTTCGACCGCAGCTACGACGACTACGCGGCGACCGTCGCGCCCCAATGGCTGACCGCCAACGACGCTGCTGGCGATTTCGTGCGCGAGCACTTTGCAATGCCGGGCGCCGACGCAGCGGTGGACAAGGCCCTGCGCCTGGACAGCACGGTGATGCTGGTGGACGACCCGGTCAAACGCGTCGACAACATGACCATGGCCTGGGGCCTGGAAGCGCGCACGCCGTTTCTCGACTACCGCCTGGTAGAACTGTCGGCTCGTGTGCCGGCCCAGTTCAAGCTACCCGACGGCGGCAAACAGGTGCTCAAGGAAGCGGCGCGCCGCGTGATCCCCAGCGAAGTCATCGACCGCAAGAAAGGCTACTTCCCCGTGCCCGGCCTCAAGCACCTGCAGGGCGACACCTTGAACTGGGTGCGCGAGTTGCTGCTGGACCCGAGCCAGGACCGCGGGCTGTTCAACCCGGCCATGCTCGACCGCTTGCTCACCGACCCGCAAGGCCAACTGACCCCACTGCGCGGCTCCAAGCTGTGGCAGTTGGCGGCGCTGAACCTGTGGCTGAGCGAACAAGGAATCTGATCCATGAAACCGAATGCCGCGGCTTACAGCCAACGCTTACTCAAGGGCCAGGCGCCGACCTACGAGCGCCTGCAAGCGCGCCTGGCCGAAGATGGCAGCGCACTGGCCGCCGACCCGATTGCGGTGCATTGCGGCTGGGGCCGTTTGTTGATCGGCCACACCTTTCCCGACCCGGCAAGCCTGGCCCAGGAACTGCTCAACGAGCAGCCTGGCGAGCGCGATATCGCGCTGTACGTGGCCGCGCCCCAGCAAATCCTGGGCATTGACCCGCAGCAACTGTTCCTCGACCCGTCCGACACCCTGCGCCTGTGGTTCACCGACTACCGCCCGGCCACCCGGGTCTTTCGCGGCTTTCGTATCCGCCGGGTGCAGAGCGAGGCCGACTGGCAAGCGGTCAACCACCTGTACCAGGGCCGCGGGATGCTGCCTGTCGACCCGGAACGCCTCACCCCACGCCATCAAGGCGGCCCGGTGTACTGGCTGGCCGAAGATGAAGACAGCGGCGCGGTGATTGGCAGCGTGATGGGCCTCAACCATCACAAGGCCTTCCACGACCCGGAGAACGGATGCAGCCTCTGGTGTCTGGCCGTCGACCCTCAATGCACCCGCCCTGGCGTCGGTGAAGTGTTGGTGCGCCACTTGGTGGAGCACTTCATGAGCCGAGGCTTGAGCTACCTGGACTTGTCGGTGCTGCACGATAACCGCCAGGCCAAGAGCCTTTACGCCAAGCTGGGCTTTCGGGCGTTGACCACCTTTGCAATCAAGCGCAAGAACGGCATCAATCAACCGCTGTTTCTGGGCCCGGGGCCCCAGGCGGAGTTCAACCCTTACGCGCGCATCATTGTCGAAGAAGCCCACCGACGCGGTATTGATGTGCAAGTGGACGACGCCGATGCGGGCCTGTTCACCCTTAGCCACGGCGGGCGTCGCGTGCGTTGCCGTGAGTCCCTGAGCGACCTGACCAGCGCCATCAGCATGACCCTGTGCCAGGACAAGAGCCTGACCCACAAGGTGCTCAAGGCTGCAGGCCTGCAGGTGCCGGTGCAACAGTTGGCGGGCAGTGCCGACGACAACCTGGAGTTTCTCGACGAACACCAGCGCATCGTGGTCAAGCCGCTGGATGGCGAGCAAGGCCATGGCGTCGCCGTGGATCTGCGCAGCATCGAAGAGGTGCAGCAGGCGATCGAAGCGGCGCGCCAGTTCGACAGCCGCGTGTTGCTGGAAAGCTTCCACGAAGGCCTGGACCTGCGGATTCTGGTGATCGGTTTTGAAGTGGTCGCGGCTGCGATTCGTCGCCCTGCCGAAGTGATCGGCGACGGCCAACATTCGATTCGCGCGTTGATCCAGGCGCAAAGCCGTCGTCGCCAGGCGGCCACCGACGGCGAGAGCAAAATCCCGCTGGATGCAGAAACCGAGCGCACCCTAAAAGCCGCAGGTTACGACTACAACAGCATCCTGCCCCGTGGCGTGCAACTGGCCGTGCGACGCACCGCCAACCTGCACACCGGGGGTTGCCTGGAAGATGTCACGGCGATCCTGCACCCCACGCTGGTGGACGCGGCCGTGCGTGCGGCCCGTGCCCTGGATATCCCTATGGTCGGCCTGGACCTGATGGTACTTGCGGCCGACCAGCCAGAGTATGTGTTTATCGAAGCCAACGAACGGGCCGGCCTGGCCAACCATGAACCGCAACCCACGGCTGAGAAGTTTGTGGATTTGTTGTTTCCACACAGTCAGCCGGCTACCTGACTACCGATCGTTACCACGCTCCGCGTGGGAATGCAGCCTGTGACGCTCTGCGTCACCACAGCGGACGCAGAGCGTCCCTGAGGCATTCCCACGCAGAGCGTGGGAAAGATCGCACGATCGCAGCGCGTCGATCGCCCTCAACTCATCAGGAGTTTCCATGACCCGAACCATTCCCGAACCCGATCTCGCGTACCTGCAAAAAGTGCTGCTGGAAATGCTCGCCATTCCCAGCCCCACCGGTTTTACCGACACCATCGTGCGTTACGTCGCCGAACGCCTGGAAGAGCTCGGCATTCCGTTTGAAATGACCCGGCGCGGCACCATTCGCGCTACCCTCAAGGGCCAGAAAAACAGCCCTGACCGCGCCGTCTCCGCCCACCTGGACACCATCGGCGCCGCCGTGCGTGCGATCAAGGACAACGGGCGCCTGACCCTGGCGCCGGTGGGCTGCTGGTCGAGCCGCTTTGCCGAAGGCAGCCGGGTCAGCCTGTTCACCGACAACGGCGTGATTCGCGGCAGCGTATTGCCGTTGATGGCCTCCGGGCACGCGTTCAACACTGCCGTGGATGAAATGCCGGTGAGCTGGGACCATGTGGAACTGCGCCTGGACGCCTACTGCGCCACGCGTGCCGACTGCGACTCCCTGGGCATCAGCATCGGTGACTACGTGGCGTTCGACCCACTGCCCGAGTTCACCGAGAGCGGGCATATCAGCGCTCGCCACCTGGACGACAAGGCCGGCGTCGCTGCCCTGCTCGCCGCGCTCAAGGCCATCGTCGACAGTGGCGAACCCTTGCTGATCGACTGCCACCCGCTGTTCACCATTACCGAGGAAACCGGCAGTGGTGCAGCGGCCGCCCTGCCCTGGGATGTGAGTGAGTTTGTCGGCATCGATATTGCCCCGGTCGCCCCCGGCCAGCACTCCAGCGAACACGCGGTGAGCGTGGCCATGCAGGACTCCGGCGGGCCCTATGATTATCATCTGTCCCGCCACTTGCTGCGCCTGGCGTCGGAGAACGACCTGCCGGTACGCCGCGATCTGTTCCGCTATTACTTCAGCGATGCGCACTCGGCGGTCACCGCCGGCCATGATATACGCACCGCCCTGCTGGCCTTCGGTTGTGACGCCACCCACGGTTACGAGCGTACCCATATCGACAGCCTCGCCGCCCTGAGCCGCTTATTGGGCGCCTATATCCTCAGCCCGCCGGTGTTTGCCAGCGATGCGCAACCGGCCCAGGGCTCACTGGATCGGTTCAGTCATCAGATCGAGCATGAAACGCAAATGGAGAGCGACACCCGCGTGCCGTCGGTGGACAGCCTGGTCGGCCAGAAGTCCTGACGCGGGGTGAGTGAATACTGGCAACAAAAGTCCCGGCACAGTAGCATCGCCGGGACCTGACACCTGAGGCTTGTATGCTGATTCCCTACGATGCACTTGAAGTCGACACCCTGACCCGCCTCATCGAAGACTTCGTCACCCGCGACGGCACCGACAATGGCGACGACACGCCCCTGGAAACCCGCGTGCTGCGCGTGCGCCAGGCGCTGACCAAAGGCCAGGCGCTGATCGTCTTCGACCCCGAGAGCGAGCAATGCCAGTTGATGCTCAAGCACGATGTGCCCAAGCATCTGTTCGACTGAAAAGCTGCGCCTAAGGGTTGGGCACCGGCACGGGATGAGTAGCCTGGCCCTCGCCTTTGAGAATCTTGCGGTACACCTCGGAGCGGTACACGTTGACGCCCATCGGCGCCTCGATGCCAAACTTCACATGAGTGCCGTTCACGTCAAGGATATGCACGGTGATGTCATCGCCAATGGCGATGGCTTCGCCTATGGCACGGCTTAAGACCAGCATGGCGGTAGTCCTTTTCCAGTAACAGGACCTCGACCATGCCCCCTTGGCGCTGGACCGACAATGGCTTGCGGGCAAATCAGGCATCTCCTACACAGGTAGGTAACTTGCCTGACAGACCCCAGCCAAATCAGGCCTTAACAGCCTGCGCCTTGGCGCGCATCTTGTCGGCCATCAGGGTCATTTCGTCATACAGCAACTGCGGATTTTTCTGTTTCAACGCCCAAGCCATGCGGCCTTGCTCGTGGGGCAGGATCATGAATTCGCCTTCGGCCACGCGCTGGTAAATGTAGTCGGCAATATCCGCCGCCGAGATGGGCGAACTCTCAAGCAACTTGCCCACTTGAGCCTTCATGGCTGGGGTTGGCCCACGGAACGAGTCGAGCAGGTTGGTCTGGAAAAACGACGGGCACACCACATGCACGCCCACTTCCTGTTGCTTGAGCTCCACCAACAGGCTCTCGGACAACGCCACCACGCCCGCCTTGGCCACGTTGTAGTTGCTCATGGCCGGGCCTTGCATCAGCGCTGCCATTGACGCGATGTTGATGATCCGCCCCTTGCTCTTTTCCAACAGCGGCAGGAACGCCTTGCAGCCTTTGACGACGCCCATCAGGTTGATTGCGATCTGCCAGTCCCAATCCTCCAGGGACAGTTCAGCGAAGAACCCGCCCGAGGCCACGCCGGCGTTGTTGACGATCACATCGATGCCCCCGAGCTTCACCTCACAGGCCTGGGCAAAGGCCGTGAGCTGGCTGTAGTCACGCACGTCGCAGCGCTGGGTAAAGCCATCCCCCCCGGCTTCGCGAACCTGCTTGAGGGTTTCCTGCAAACCGGGCTCGCTGACATCAGACAACGCCAACTGCCAGCCTTCACGGGCCCAGCGCAGCGCGATTTCGCGACCCAGGCCAGACCCGGCGCCAGTGATCATCATGCGGTTTTGCATAGGAGGTAGCCTTGTGGTTCACGAAAGAAGTGACCGGCAGTGTAGCGAAGGATTTTGCTCTACCCACGCACCATCAGGGTGATGAATGCCCCGGGCAAACCGTGGGCTCGGTCGCAGGCGTGCCTATAGATTAAGTTCAATTTTTTTAACTGATTAGTTCAAGTTGCGCACGCGTTAAAAGAAATAAGCGACCCATCAAAATGTTTTATAAAAACAATGAATTTTTTACGAAGTGGCAGAGTCGGAATGGGTAAGGCGTCCCACTGTACATGGACGAACCAACGGTTAAACAGCCGGTTTTTGCAAAGAACCTATAAGGAATAAAACCATGAGCCTCATTCTGATTATTATCCTGATCCTGCTGCTGGTCGGTGGTCTGCCGGTGTTCCCGCACTCGCGTAACTGGGGTTATGGACCGTCGGGTATCCTGGGTGTGGTACTGGTTGTTCTGCTGGTGCTGTTGTTGCTCGGCAAGATATAAACACGGCGCTACGCTTTTTGTAGGAGCGAGCTTGCTCGCGAAAAAGGTACAGGCGCCGCGTTTATTCAGGACGCGCGTTATCATTGACCTTCTTCGCGAGCAAGCTCTCTCCTACAAGTAAGAAAGCAAAAAAAAGAGGCCCTCTAGAGGGCCTCTTTTTTATTGCCGGTCAGTTAGTCCGGTTTGCCATCTACCACACCTGCGGTGTTATCCAGCAGGCTCTTGGTCGCGGTCTGCAGGAACGACTCGAGCTTCTGCTTGAGCACAGCTTCGTCCGGCGACTCAGGAATCACCTTGCCAGTCGGCTCGGCGCCCAGTGTGTATTCCCACAACTTGGGTGGCATTTCCTTGGGCAATACCAGTACGCGGTCGCCGGTGAGCAAGGCCACGGTCTGGTCGCTGCCCGATGGCTTGATCACGCCGAAACCCTTGTCACCTTCCGGCAGGTTCAGCAGGTCGCGGCCCCAGCACTGGTGCAAGGTATCGCCGCCCAGGCGGCCCATGATGGTCGGCACTATGTCGATCTGGGTACCCACGGTGTGGTCACGCTCACCGAACTTCTCGCGCATGCCCGGTGCAATCATCAGCATCGGCACGTTGAAGCGACCCAGGTCCATCTCGGTGATCTGCTGCTCATTGCCAAAGCCGTGGTCACCGACGATCACGAACAGGGTTTCCTTGAAGTACGGCTCCTTGCGGGCCTTTTCAAAGAACTGGCCCAAGGCCCAGTCGGAGTAGCGCATGGCCGTCAAATGCTCGTTGAGGCTGCCACGGTCGGTGACTTTCTCTACCGGCAACGGGGTCGGCAATGCGTACGGCGTGTGGTTGGACAGGGTTTGCAGCAGTGCGTAGAACGGCTTGCCGCCTTCGCGCGCCTTCAGTTCTTCCAAGCCACGGTTGAACATGTCCTGGTCGGACACGCCCCATGTCGGGTCGGAGAACACTGGGTCGACGAAGTCATTGCGGCCGATGAAGTTGGTCATGCCCTGGTTGCTGAAGAAGCCCGACTGATTGTCCCAGGCGAAATCGCCGTTATAGACATACACATCGTCGAAATCACGCGCACTGAGCAACTGCGGCAGGCCCGACAGCTTGTGGCTGCCTTCCGGAGTCTGCATCAGGTATTCGAAACCCGGCAGGTTCGGGAAGCAGGCCATGGTGGCGAACATACCCTGGTGGGTGTGGGTGCCGTTGGAGAAGAAGCGGTCGAACAGCAAGCCCTCGTGGGTCAACTTGTCGAAGTACGGGGTGATATTGCCCGGACGTCCCAATGCGCCCACCGAATGACCAGCGAAGCTTTCCATCAGGATCACCACGACGTTCTTGATCGGCAGGGTTTTCTCGGCCGGTGGCGTGAAGTCACGACGCACGGCAGCGGTGTCGGTGTCTACCAGCTTCTCTTGCGGCAGCACCAGCATGTCACGCACGGTCTGGGTGGCCAGCGGTTGTTCCAGGGTCGCCTTCCAGATGTTGGCGCGGTCTTCACCGAAGCGCGCCTTGGCCGCCGCGATCAGCGACAAGGTGCCATTGAGGCCCAGCTGGTTGGCGAAGTTCGAATCGGTGGTGTAGACGTCACCCCAACGCAGCGGTGGCCCCTGGCGCAGGGTGCCACGGATGGCGACCACGGCGACCAGCAGGCAAACCATGAACACTGCGATGCGGCTGTACCATGGCGCCACCTGGCGCGTGCTGATAGTGCCGCCGCTGAAGGGGCCCCGTGGGCGCGTTGCGCGGTCAGCGCCCTTGAAGGCCATGCTCAGGATCAGCGTGCCCACGGCCCAGGCCAGCAGGTAGCGCACCACCGGGAAACCGTACCAGAGCATGCTCATCACGGTTTTCGGGTCTTCCTTCACATACTGGAAGACCAGGCCGTTGAGGCGCTGGTGGAATTCGCGGTAGAAGTCCATCTCCATCAGGCCAAGGAACAAGGCGATGCTGGACGCGACGGTCAGCCACAAACGGAAGAACCCGCGCGCTGCCATGGCCCGCACGCTGAACAGCGCCAACAGCAGCGGGATCAGCAGGTACATCACCAGGCGAATGTCCAGGCGCAGCCCGTTGGCGAAGGCTTCGAGGAACGTCGAGGCCGGCGTATCGAGGATCATCTCGCGGTTGTAGACCAGCAACGCCAGGCGCAGCAGGGAAAACATCACCATCATGACCAGTGCGCAGAGCAGCGTGTACGCCAGATGGGATTTGACGGTCGGTTGCAGCAGGCGATTTGAAGCTCGCTGCTGATTCAGGGCGTCCGGGTTTGCCATGTCGTTTTAGGACCCATTGGAAGTTTAAGTTGCGAAATAATGCAGTGGCGTCCGTCCCTCGCCCAGGCTGGCTGGGGTAGGCGGTTAACGCGGTGGCACAAATGGTGCCCGATCAAGGCCGGCAAGGCTATTAATTACTGAACGCATGCCACAGCCCTGCCTTTAAGGGCACTGGAGATAGAGCCCTGGCAGCCGGATAAAGCCGGAGAATTGTCTTGGATGGGATGTGAAAATTTCGTGCGGCGAATACTTTCGACACACAAATTTAATTAACGCCGTAAACCCCACTGTGGGAGCTGGCTTGCCTGCGATAGCGGTGTGTCAACCAATACAATGCAAGCTGACCCACCGCTATCGCAGGCAAGCCAGCTCCCACATTGACTGTGCCCGCTCCAAATCGAGTGGGTCGTCAGATCCGCACGTTACCGCGCGGCCCGGCGATAGCCCAGATGATCAGGCCCAGCACTGGCAACAGCAGGATCAACAGGATCCACAACACTTTGGCGCCGGTGCTGGCGCCGCTTTTGAACACGTTGATGATCGCCCAGATATCCAGCGCGAGGATGATCAGGCCAATCAGACTATTAAACGTGGAACCCATGGTGTCGCTCCTAAGTGAGGGCATGCACTTGTAGGATAGTCAGCCTTGGCGCGGGTTCCGTTTTATTTCAGACGTGTACGGCAATCTTCAAGGCTTCAAGCGAGGGCTCGGCCTTGATGCCGACTTCGGCACACAGTTCCAGCACTCGCGCCAGGTCGTTGCCGAACACCAGCACTGCCTGGATCTCGTCATCCAACAACTGGCTGAAGTTCATCAGCACATAACCGCCATCTTCCGGGCTCAGGGCGCTCATCTGGATCTGGATGCGGTTGAGCGCGGTCAGGTCTTCGGTCTTGGCCAGTTGCTTGGGCTTGAGGTTGAACGCCACGCCCGGACCGAACGACGCAACGATCTGGGCAAACAGGTCGCCATAGGTATCGGCCTGGAACAACACCGTGTCCGGCAGGCTACCGACCACCACCCACTCCCCCAGCGGGATCGGGAAACTGTCGTCGTAGTTGATATCCGGATTGGCCGCCAGGAACGCCGCCGGGTCCGCGTAGGCCTGGGCCGCTTCTTCGGCGATACGCGCTACTTCATCGTCCCCCATGACGCCGGCGCTGATTTTGCTGATGAGTTCGACGAGGGCGGTTTTCATGGGGCGATCCTGTAACGGGCAAGTTTTGAAGGGCGCGTAGCCTACACCAGTTTCTGCAACTGCGCCGCCGTATCCACCGCGCCCATGGTCTGCGCCGCGGCCAGTGCCGTCGCGCCTTGTGCATCGGTGGCCTTGGGGTTTGCGCCTTTACCAAGCAGATAGTCAACCATGTCAACGCGGTTGAACATCGCCGCCATCATCAAGGCCGTACGCCCGTCCGAGGAGGCCGCGTCAATCGGCGTGCCGCCCTCGATCAACGCCTGGACCACCGGCAGATTGCCTTTGAACGCCGCGCCGGCAATCGGCAACTGGTTCTTGTCGTTGGCGATCAGGGGGTCGGCCTTGAACTCCAGCAGCACTTTGACCGCCTCGGCATGGCCGTGGTACGCCGCGAGCATCAACAGGGTGTCGCCATTGTGATTACGAAAGTTGGCCGGCAGGCCTTTCGCCAACAGTGCGGCAAGCATGGCGGCGTCGCCGCGCCGCGCGACGTCGAAGACTTGCTCGGCAAACTCGGCGGCTTCGTCTTCGGTCATTTGTTTAGGCTGATCTGACATGGGGGCTCCTTGCTGAGGCGACTGACATAACTGTTTAAGGCGCCCAGTGTCGCGATGGAGTTCCCCGGTGTCATGGCTTTTTTGTCAAAAGTCGCCATAGCCAGAATCAATAACGGAATTGCCCGCCCTGGATCTGCGCCAGCAATTGCCCGGTCACCGGCACATAGGTGTCCGAACCCGGCAACCAGGCGTAGACCGGGTCATTGCCAGCCTTGTCCGGGTCGAACCCTTGCTCCTTGAGCTTCACTTTCTGGTACTTGAACGTGCCGGTGGTTTCCATCTTCACCTTGATCCGCAAAAACAACGGCACCGCATAAGGGGGCAGCTGACCGTGGGCGAATTGCAGCAGTTCGCGCATGTCCAGGCTGGCCAGGGATTCGCTGGGGGTGATGGCGACCATGCCTGCGCGGCCGTTGGTGTTGTCGATCTCGACGCCATAGGCCACCACTTCAGCGATCTGCGGGTGTTTCAGCAGGACGTTTTCCACCTCGGTGGTCGAGACGTTTTCGCCCCTCCAGCGATAGGTATCCCCCAGGCGATCGACAAATTGCGCATGGCCGAAACCGATGCTGCGAACCAGGTCGCCGGTGTTGAAATAGCGGTCGCCTTTTTCGAATACGTCGGTCAGTACCACCTTGCGGTTCTTTTCCGGGTCGGTGTAACCGTCGAAGGGCGACTTATCATCAATGCGCGCCAATAACAGGCCCTGCCCGCCAGTGGGCACCTTGACCATGAACCCATTGTTGCCGCGCAGCGGTTCGCCGGTGTCATGGGCGTAATCCACCAGCGCCCAATGCTGCAGGCAAAAGCCGATGGTGTTGTCAAAATTCAGCACGTTGGTAAAGCCGATATTGCCGTCGCTGGCGGCATAGAGTTCGCAGATATGCTCCACGCCATAACGCTGCTTGAACTGCGCCCACACACCGGGGCGCAGGCCGTTGCCGACCATCTTGGTCACCTGGTTATCGCGGTCCTGCGCACTCGCGGGCTGGTCGAGCAGATAGCGGCACAGCTCACCGACATAGCCCAGAGTGGTCGCCTTGAACTGGCGTGCATCGTCCCAGAACTGGCTGGCGCTGAATTTGCGCCGAATGGCAAAGCCGGACGCGCCGATAATCGACGCCCCCCAGCACACGCACAGGCCGGTGGCGTGGTATAGCGGCAAGGTGCAATAGAGGACGTCCTGCGGCCCCATGTCCAGAGCGATACTGCCGAAGCTCACGGCGGTTTTGGTCCAGCGCCCGTGCTTCATGATGCCGGCCTTGGGCAAGCCGGTGGTGCCGGAGGTGTAGATATAGAAGCAGGGATCGTGGAAGAACACCTGCGCGGAACTCGCCGGGTTGTCCACCGGGCTTTCGGCACTGGCGGCCATCAGGTCGATGTAGCCGTCGGGCACCCTACTGCCCGGCTGATCGGCCACGAACCAAGTGCGCTCGGCCGGGATCTGGACTTGATCGCGCACTGCTGCGTAAGGGCTCAGCAATTCGGCACCGACCACAATGGCAACCGGCTTGACCAGGGTCAGGCTGTGTACCAGCGCCCCTTGAGTTTGCGCCGTGTTGAGCATGGCGCAGATGCCGCCCAGCTTGGCCACGGCCAGCACGTTGAGCAGCAACTCGGGGCGATTCTCGATAAACAGCGCTACCACATCGCCCTTGCGGATGCCCTGGGCCTGCAAGTGATGGGCAATGCGATTGGCGCACTGATTGGCGTCGCGGTAGCTGATCACGCTGTCCCCATACAGCAGGGCAGCACCGTCAGGGTTACGCAAGGTGGCTTGTTCGAAATGCCAGCCCAGGCCGCAGGGTTGGTTGGGGTCGGTGACGTTGGCCGCACGCATGCCGCGCACCACCCGTGGGAGCGCCCGAACAATGGCAGGCACCTTACGCAGCATCATGCGCCAGGTGATCATGTCGACTTGCTGATGAGTCATGGAGGGACGTCCCTTTTCTTATTCTTGGTCTGGTCCAGGTACATCGACTGGTGTAGCGGAAAATACGTCAGCGGTTCTTTGGCTGTACACGCGGGATTTGAAAAGTTTTGTATCCCGTGGCGGCCGCCCGATGCCTATCCCCCTGACACTCCACCATTTAAATGTGGGAGCCGCCTTGCCTGCGATGACGGCCTGCCAGCCGACCGGGATTTTTCCTGGCAAAAGGCGGTCAGTATCATTACAGCCCTTCCCCTCCGGCCCGGAAAATCACCGGGCAGATAGCGCAAAATGCAGGATGCACGATGGCCCTTCATGCAAATTGCACGAAAATGAAAATCCTATAAATTTATAAATGACTGATTTGTAAGGATTTTCTAGAAAATCCAATACTGGCACAATCACTGCACCTATCACTCCATGCTTGCCAACTTGAGCCAATGGAGCTGATAGACATGAGCCTGATCCAAGATAAATTCGCTTCGGTATTCTCCAACTACGACGTCACCACCCAGCCACGTCCGGACGGCGGTATCCTGTTGACCCTGCGCAACAGCGAAGGTAAACAGGTCAAGCGCTCGATCTCTTATCAGCAGTTGCACACCGCCGATCAACTGACCTGGGTCATCAGCGCCATTCGCCGTGACTTGGCTGAACAAGCCAGCGAACTGCCGCAGATTTCGATGTTGCAAAGCCAGAACCGCTTTGCGCTGCCGACTTATCATTCGGCCTAAGCTGAAAATCCGAAAAAAAAGGGCCGCGACGCTACTCAGCGTCGCGGCCCTTTTTCATGCCGTTAACATAAGCCCTGGCGTGCGGCCTCATTCTTTGCCTGTACACGGTTGGTGACATCCAACTTGCCGTAGATGTTGCGCAGATGAAATTTAACCGTGGCTTCAGAGGTGGCGCGAATCTGGCTGATTTCCCAGACGGTCTTGCCCTCGGAGGCCCATCGCAGGATTTCCAGCTCGGTGGAAGTCAGGGGCTTGCCGGACAAGCTCATGCGTTTTCTGATAGCCGTCGGCACGATAACCAACGGGCGATACGTCTCCTCGGGGCCACTCATTGTTCTCTCCTTATATCTGCTGATGCGCTGCCATCTTTCGGATTCCTCCCATTGACAGATGGCATAAACATTGACGCCGAACAGAGAGTTACATAAAGAGTGGAATCAAAGCGCACAGCACCGAACAAACAGCGTTGCCCTACAAATAATTAAGTTTCTTCCCACAGCAACTTCCAACTTGCCAGGGTTGAACATTCAGTTATCTATGCTTAGTCATCCAGCCTTGGAAAGCGGGCGGCAATCGCATCACCGGTCAAAGAGGGCACAACGCCTTGGGCCGTGTTGAACAAACGCAGTGTCACACAGTGCGGGTTTTCGCCGATGTCGAACCAGTGCGGTACACCGGCCGGGATGATCAGCAAGTCATTCTTCTCACAGCGCAAGCTGTACACATAGTCGCCTATGTGCAGCGTAAACAGCCCCTGGCCTGCGATGAAGAAACGCACTTCATCTTCACTGTAGGTACGTTCATCCAGGAACTGTGCGCGCAACTCGTCTTTCTGTGGATGGTCGTGGGTCACGCTGACCACTTCAACAGCGGCGTAGCCCAGAGCATCGATCTGCGCCTGGTACGCGGCGATCATCTGCGCCGCACTGGCGCCCTTTTCGATTGGGCTGGGCTGCCAGCGTTCGAACCGCACACCGTGCTCGGCCAGGGTCGACTGGATGTCGTCGGCATGGGTCAACACTTTGTTCGGGGTGTCCGGGGTGGCGATGGAGTAGACGGCTACATAGCTCATTGCACGGTTCCTTGGTTCGGCTCTTGCAATCGAAGGCCAATGATAATGGCGGCGGCCAGGGCCGCGAGGCTGGCGATACTGAACGTGAAGGTTGGCCCCAGCAGGTTCCAGCTGTAACCGGAATACAGGGCGCCGAGCGCACCGCCGGTGCCGGCCAGCGCGGCATAAAGGGCCTGGCCCTGGCCTTGCTGGCGGTCACCGAAACTGCGTTGCACAAAGGCAATTGCCGCCGCGTGGAAGCTGCCGAACGTGGCGGCGTGCATCAACTGCGCCACCAGCAGCAGCCAGAAAACCTCGGCAAATGAACCCAGCAGCCACCAGCGCAGCGCCGCCAGCAAGAAGCTGGCGAGCAGCACCCGGCGCACCGAAAAGCGCGCAAGAATACGGCTCATGGCCAGGAACATCAGTACTTCCGCCACCACCCCCAGCGCCCACAGCAGGCCGATCACGCCACGGCTGTAGCCCAAATGCTCCAGGTGCAGGGTGAGGAAGGTGTAATACGGGCCATGGCTCATTTGCATCAACGCCACGCAGGCATAAAACGCCAGCACGCCGGGGCTGCGCAATTGCTTGAGAAAGCCATCGCCGGCAAAGCGGTTGCCGTGGCTGGCCGGCTGCGCGTTCGGTACCCACAGGCTGGCGCCGATGATGCCGGCCATGATCACCACGACCACCACCGGGTAAATATCCAGGCTCAGCCAATCGAACAGGCGCCCCATGATCACCACGGTGAGGATGAAACCAATGGAGCCCCACAGACGAATCTGGCTGTAGCGCGAGGTTTGCTTGTGCAGGTGGGCCAGGGTGATGACTTCAAACTGCGGCAGCACCGCGTGCCAGAAGAACGCGTGCAGGGCCATCACCAGCGCCAGCCAGGCGTAGGTCTTGCTGACAAAAATCAGGCAGAAGCTGGCCAGGGTGCACACCGCGCCGAATCGCACAATGGCCAGGCGCCGGCCGGTGTAGTCGCCGATCCAGCCCCACAGGTTGGGGGCCACGCAGCGCATCAGCATGGGGATGGCCACCAGTTCGCCGATGCGCGCGCTGGAGAAACCGAGGTGATCGAAGTACAGCGCCAGGAACGGCGCGGTCGCCCCCAGCAGGGCGAAATAGAAGAGGTAGAAGCTGGAGAGGCGCCAGTATGGGAGCGGTGGGAGCATGTTATTGGGGCTGCTGCGCAGCCCAGCGCGAGCAAGCTCGCTCGCCACAACACGCTCGCTCATTGCCCCAGGCGATCACAGTTGGCCCAGTATCGGGGTACTCACGCGCACATCGGCATTTTGCCCGCGGTTGCGCAGCAGATGGTCCATCAGCACGATGGCCATCATGGCTTCGGCAATCGGTGTGGCACGGATGCCGACGCACGGGTCGTGGCGGCCCTTGGTGATCACGTCCACCGGGTTGCCGTGCACATCGATCGAACGGCCTGGCGTGGTAATGCTCGACGTGGCCTTGAGCGCCAGGTGCGCGACGATCGGCTGGCCAGAAGAAATACCGCCGAGGATGCCGCCCGCGTTGTTGCTGAGGAAACCTTCAGGGGTCATCTCATCGCGATGCTCGGTACCGCGCTGGGATACGCAGGCGAAACCGGCGCCGATTTCCACGCCTTTCACCGCGTTGATGCTCATCAGCGCATGGGCCAGTTCGGCGTCGAGACGATCAAAGATCGGCTCGCCCAGGCCTGGCTTCACGCCTTCGGCCACCACGGTGATCTTCGCGCCGACCGAGTCCTGGTCGCGGCGCAACTGGTCCATGTAGGCTTCCAGTTCCGGCACCTTGTCCGGGTCGGGGCAGAAGAAGGCGTTGTCTTCGACGCTGTCCCAGGTCTTGAACGGGATTTCAATCGGGCCTAACTGGCTCATGTAGCCACGGATGACGATGCCCTGGGTGGCCAGGTATTTCTTGGCGATGGCGCCAGCGGCCACGCGCATGGCGGTTTCACGCGCCGAGCTGCGGCCACCGCCACGGTAGTCGCGTTCGCCGTATTTGTGGTGGTAGGTGTAGTCGGCATGGGCCGGGCGGAACAGGTCCTTGATCGCCGAGTAGTCCTTGGACTTCTGGTCGGTGTTACGAATCAACAGGCCAATGGCGCAGCCCGTGGTGCGACCTTCGAACACTCCGGAGAGGATTTCGACTTCGTCCGGTTCCTGGCGCTGGGTGGTGTGGCGGCTGGTGCCGGGCTTGCGGCGGTCGAGGTCGCGCTGCAGGTCGTCCAGGCTCAGCTCCAGGCCTGGCGGGCAGCCGTCGACAATGGCGACCAACGCCGGGCCATGGCTTTCGCCCGCGGTGGTGACAGTGAACAGCTTGCCGAAGGTATTGCCGGACATGCAGGGCGCTCCGTGAAATCAGTTGAATCAAGTCAACCGTAATAACTTAAGACAGCCAGTATACGCAGGCTAACCGACTAGTTCATCCTCGAAACCTTACCGGTAGACGTTGGTCCAACCGGCACCTCTCCAATGATGGCGCTATGATGCTGCGAGTTCTGCTGTTCACCCTCACCCTGTTCACCGCCGTGGCCCAGGCCGCCTCCCCTGTTGTCTTGCAACGCCCGATCAGCCTGGACACCGGCAGCGGCCAACTCTTTGGCTCCCTGCTGTTGCCGCAATCGGATAAACCGGTGCCGGTGGTGCTGATCATCGCCGGCTCCGGCCCCACCGACCGTAACGGCAACAGCGCCGACGGCGCGCGCAATGACAGCCTCAAGCGCCTGGCCTGGGTACTGGCCCGGCATAACATCGCCAGCGTGCGCTACGACAAGCGCGGCGTGGCCGCGAGCCTGGCGGCCACGCCGGATGAACGCAACCTGACTTTGGAGGCGTATGTGGCCGACGCCGTGGCCTGGGGCAAATTACTCAAGGCCGACAAGCGCATGGGCCCGCTGATTGTGCTGGGCCACAGCGAGGGCGCGCTGGTCGCCGCCCTCGCCGCGCCGCAACTTGAACCGGCCGGGGTCATTTCCTTGTCTGGCAGCGCCCGCCCGGTGGACCAGGTTATCCGTCAGCAACTGGCCGATCACTTGCCCCCTGCCCTGCTGCTGCGCAGCAATGAAATACTCGATCACCTCAAGGCCGGCCAGGTGGACGCCGACGTGCCGCGCCCATTGGAGGGTATTTTCCGACCCAGCGTGCAGCCGTATCTGATCAGCCTGTTCCGCGCCGATCCGTCGGCCGCCTTTGCGCGCCTGGACATGCCGGCGCTGATCATTCAGGGCACCAACGATATCCAGGTTGGCGTAGGCGACGCCCGGCAACTGAAGCAGGCCAAGCCCGACGCGCAGTTGACGGTGATCGAAGGCATGAACCACGTGATGCGCATCGTGCCCAATAACGTGAAGCAGCAACTGGCCTCCTACAATGACCCGAAACTGCCGCTGGCTGCGGAGCTGGGCCAACGTATCGTCAGCTTTATCGAAGGACTTCAACCCCGTTAAGCGGCAATTGGCCTCCAGTCCTGGGAAAAACGGCCGATAAGTCCAGAGTCGACAGTAAAAAGACTGTCGGCTCGCAGGGCTTGGACAGGATCGCGCCGCATGACAACCACCGAAACAACACCCGAATCTACCGCCGAGACTACGGCCGCAACCGAAGCTGGCGCCGCAGCGGCCCTGCCGTGGGCCGACGTTCACGCCGAACATTTCAAGATGCTGCGCCTGGCCCCGCTGGCCACCGACCGCGCGACCGGCGCACGGCCGTTGCGCTTTGTGCAGTTCGGCTATGCCGAGCGCCATGATAAACACCACAGCCTGTTGCGCATGGTCATCCAGTTACCGGGCCAGCGAGTACGGCGCGAGCAGAACCACCTGGATATCTGGGTCGATCACGATAAACACCGCGTGCATTTCGGGCCCGGCAACAGCCTGGAAATCGAGCCGGCCAACCGCGGTATCGGGCGCTTCCTGGTGGCCCAAGGCGCCGCCTGGGCGAAGAAGAAGTGGTCACACTACCGCGTCGACGGCGTGGATCTGGCCAACAAGGACGCCCTCAACGAAGCCACGCGCCTGCGCCGCGATCACTTCCTGCGTATCCAGGGTTTCGATGTGGCCTACGCCGATGTGCAGCACCTCAAGGGCAATGTGCAACCCGGCAAGGTCAGCGACGTGCTGGACAGTTGGAACACCGAGAAAGTGCAGTTCGTGGAGATCCTGGAAGCCGCGCAGATGCTGCAACAGGCAGAGCAGAACCTGGCGGAGCAGGAAGTGAAGCTGCGCAAGGAAGAGGAAAAAGTCACCAAGTTCAAGCGTGAAGACAGCGGGCTGCGCTTCACCATCACCTGTCTGGTGGCGTTTACGGTGTTTCAGGCGGGGTTGTTGATCTGGATTGCCACACACCGCTGATAGATTGAAATGCAATCAAAATGTGGGAGCTGGCTTGCCTGCGATAGCGATGTATCAGTAGCACAAGTGCAAGCTGACCCACCACTATCGCAGGCAAGCCAGCTCCCACATTGACCGAGTTTCTGCAGTTATATCCGGGCAGCGAAAACGGCCTGGTGTTGGCGGCACTGCTCAGCCGTCAACATAAACACCCCATGCCCACCGCGCTTGAAGTCCAGCCAGGCGAAATCCACTTCCGGGTACAGCGCCTCGACATGCACCTGGCTGTTGCCCACTTCGACAATCAGCAGGCCCTTCTCGGTCAGGTGGTCCGCAGCTTCAGCCAGCATCCGGCGTACCAGGTTCAGGCCGTCGTCGCCGCAGGCCAGGCCCAGTTCCGGTTCGTGCTGGTATTCATCGGGCATGTCGGCGAAATCTTCGGCATCCACGTAGGGCGGGTTCGATACGATGAGGTCGAAACGCTGGCCGGGTAGCCCGTCAAAACCATCGCCCTGCACGGTGTAGACCCGCTCGTCGACGCCATGGCGCTCGATGTTCTGGTTCGCCACTTCCAGGGCTTCGAAGGACAAGTCTCCCAGCACCACTTCGGCCTCGGGGAATTCATAGGCACAGGCGATGCCGATGCAACCGGAGCCGGTGCACAGGTCGAGGATGCGTGCCGGCGGCTGGGCCAGCCAGGGTTCGAAGCGGTCTTCAATCAGCTCGCCTATGGGTGAACGCGGGATCAATACGCGCTCATCGACGATAAACGACATGCCGCAAAACCAGGCTTCGTTCAACAGGTAGGCCGTTGGCACTCGCTCATGGATACGGCGATGCAGCAAGCGCTGCACGTGGGAGATTTCCTCTTCTTCCAGGTTGCAATCCAAATAGCTGTCGGCGATTTCCCACGGCAGGTGCAAGGCGCCCAGCACCAACTGCCGGGCTTCGTCCCAGGCATTGTCGGTGCCATGGCCAAAAAACAGGTCTTCCCCATGGAAACGGCTGACAGCCCAACGGATATGGTCGCGCAAGGTGCGCAGGCGGGAAGTGATCACGGGGCAAGCTCCTGGAAAAAACGACTGGCGATTCTAACAGCCTTCACCTGTACCGACGATGTACGAAAAACCTGGCGCCGTACGTCGGATTTCATCGAATCTGCCCGCATTGTGTTAAACAGGCCTGCCTCTTGACATGGCTGCACGCCAGCAACGGCGTACCTTACGATAGTAGCGATTCACAGAAGCGCTCAGCCAGTGGACAATGTCGCAAAAGCCCCACTCACAGGAGCCCCAGAATGTCCGTTCCAAAGACGATGTTTCAACTCAGCGGTCGCGGTTACGCAGCAGCCAACCTCAATCATGCGACCCTGGTGATCATCGACGCCCAGAAAGAATACCTCAGCGGCCCGCTCGCCCTCTCGGGCATGGACGCGGCGGTAGAGAACATCAAGCAGCTTGTGACCGCAGCGCGCAGTGCCGGGCGCCCGATTGTGCATGTGCGGCACCTGGGCACCGTGGGCGGCCTGTTTGACCCCCAGGGCGAGCGCGGCGAATTCATTCCGGGCCTTGAGCCTGAGGGTGACGAAACCATCATCGGCAAACTGCTGCCCAGCGCCTTCCATGGCACCGGCCTGGAAAAACACCTGCAAGACCTCGGCTCCCTGGACCTGATCGTCTGCGGTTTCATGAGCCACTCCAGCGTCAGCACCACCGTGCGCGCGGCCAAGAACCTGGGCTTTCGCTGCACCCTGGTGGAAGACGCCTGCGCCACCCGCGACCTGCCCTACAAGGGCGGTATCCTGAGCGCCGAGCATGTGCAGCAAACCGAAATGGCCATCATGGCAGACAACTTCGCCACCCTGGCGCTGGCCAAAGACTTGATCTGATGCTGCTGGCGGTGAGCGGCGTGTTTATTGCTCCGCTCATCCGCAAAGCCCTCTCATTTGGCGCATTTACCTCTCCCCCCGGAACAACCTGTGTATCTTCCGGTCGAAGGGCCGATACCCTGGAGGAAAGGTCGGAATGAAGATATCCGATGGTTTTGATGCTCGTCGCTTGCGCCCCAAGGGCCCGAGCAATTGGCGTCTGCGCCTGGTAGCGTGCATTGCCGCGTTGCTGGCGCTAGTAGGCTTGTTGTTGGCGGGCGCTGGTGGCGCCGGTCTGTTTGGGCATTCGCCCGCCCTGGGCGAACTGAATGCCAGCCCGGGCGGCTCGGCACTCCTGCTGGGGATCGGCTTGCTGGTGCTGTGGTTGGGCGTGTGGTTGTGGCGTCGCAGCCGCCGGAAAATGCGCCAGCCGCTGTCGTTGAATATCGCCTCTCACCTGATGAAAAAGCACGACTGATGGCGCTTGGATAGCGTTTCCTGCGCCCTGGCCGCCGCGATTTAGGTAAACTGCCCGCCCTTCGCGGAGGCTGACATGCAAGACGACGATTTTTCCCTGTTCAAAAACGAGCTGCGCGGCGTCAAGCCGATCAAGCACGACCGCGCCGACACCGGCAAACCCAAGACTGACCGCGCGCAGATCGCCAAGCTGCGCCAGGCCGCGACCGTGCGCACCGATGCCACTACCGTGGACGGCCTGTCGGACCAGTTCGTGATCGACGTCGGCCCCGAAGATGAACTGATGTGGGCGCGCGACGGCGTGCAGGAAAGCCAGATGCGCAAGCTCAAGGCCGGCCAGATTCCGTTCGAAGGCAGCCTCGACCTGCACGGCATGACCGTGGAAAAAGCCCGGGAAACCCTCTGGGCCTTCCTGGCCGAAGCGACCAAATTCGAAATCCGCTGTGTGCGCGTCACCCATGGCAAGGCTGTGCGGTTGGACGGCAAGCGCCCGATGATCAAGAGTCACGTCAATACCTGGCTGCGCCAGCATGCCCAGGTGCTCGGCTTTACCTCCTGCCAGGCTCGTCACGGCGGTGCCGGCGCGGTGTATGTGATGCTCAAGCGCACCATGATGGAAGGGCGCGACGAGTAACAAGTGCCATCGTCAGGCTTGCAGCGATGTGTCCGCCACCGTAACCTTGCGCTTTGCGAAAATCCCACAGGTAGTTTCATGTCCCTGGAACAGAATTACACCGCGATCCTCGGCCAACTCGGCGAGGACGTGTCCCGCGAGGGCCTGCTCGACACGCCAAAGCGTGCCGCCAAGGCAATGCAGTATCTCTGCCGCGGTTATGAACAGACACTCGAGGAAGTCACCAACGGTGCCTTGTTCAGCTCTGATAACAGCGAAATGGTGCTGGTCAAGGACATCGAGCTGTACTCGTTGTGCGAACACCACCTGCTGCCGTTTATCGGCAAGGCCCACGTGGCGTATATCCCGAGCGGCAAAGTGCTGGGTCTGTCGAAGGTCGCACGCATTGTCGACATGTATGCGCGCCGCCTGCAGATCCAGGAAAACCTCAGCCGCCAGATCGCCGACGCCGTATTGGAAGTGACAGGCGCCCTGGGCGTGGCCGTGGTGATCGAGGCCAAGCACATGTGCATGATGATGCGCGGTGTGGAGAAGCAGAATTCGTCGATGATCACCTCGGTGATGCTGGGTGAGTTCCGCGAGAACGCGGCCACCCGCAGCGAATTTCTCAGCCTGATCAAGTAACCGGCTGGGCAGGAAGGAACCGGCGTTCATCGCCGGTTTTTTTTCGCCTGCAGAAATCAGGTAAGCTGCGCCCCCTCAGTCATGGGCAAGAGGTTTCAGCCATGTTCGTCAAAGCACTTCGAGTGGGCCTCGGCCACGTCATCATCGCGGGCGACTTGCTTACCCGCCCACGCAAAAAGCAACGCCCTGCCGAACAACAGGCCAAGGTCAATGCTGCGGCCAAGGACCTGACCCTGTATCAGTTCCACGCCTGCCCGTTCTGCGTGAAGACCCGTCGCACCCTGCACCGCCTGAATGTGCCGGTGGCGCTCAAGGACGCGAAGAACAACGAGCAGGACCGCCAGACCCTGCTGGAGCAAGGCGGCAAGATCAAAGTGCCGTGCCTGCGCATCGAAGAGAACGGCCAGACCACCTGGATGTATGACTCCAAGGTGATCATTGACTACCTGGACAAGCGCTTCGCTGCGATCTGAAGTACGCGGCGATCAATGTAGGAGCGAGCTTGCTCGCAAAAAACGTCAACGATAACGGGGGCTGCCTGAATAAACGCGGTGCCTGTGAGTTCTTCGCGAGCAAGCTCGCTCCTACAGAAATCAGGTGGGTATTGTCAGGTCGAGATCCAGCAATGCCGAACCCAGGCACTTGCCGTGGGCGTCCAGGGCCAGCGAGCGGGTTACGCCGCCGCGCAGGATTCCCGGCAGGACAAAGTTCAGCGCCTGCACGTTCGGCAACTCATGGCGCTGAACCGGTGCCGCATCGGGATCGCGTAAATCGGCAAAGAACTCGGCCACGCGCTCAGCCGTCAGCTGTTCACACAGTAACGGATAATCCTCGGCGCGATAGGCAATGATCGAGATGTTCGACGTGTCGCCCTTATCCCCGGTGCGGGAATGGGCCAGCCTGTGCAGTTTCATTCTTCGATCCTCGGTTTGACCGCTTCACGGGGCAACAGCAACGACGCCACCGCCACCACCTGACGCACGCTCTTGCTCGCCCCACCGCCGCCGGCCGGGCCGTTGGTGTAGAGGGTCTCCACTTCATTGCCGACCCGCACGGCGTCGCTGCGCTCGTCACACCGGGCGGCAACCCGCAGGCGCACTTCCCAAGGCTCGACGCTGCTGCGAGGGCCGTGCAATGAATCCATGCCGATCAACTCGGCACGCAGGTCCTGCATCTTTACGCCGATCAACGCGAGACGCTTGAGCACCACTTCCCGCGCCAACTCGGCCCGCGCGACAGCGCCGGGACCACCGTAGGACATCTGCCCTTCACCAATCCAACCGTCCAGATAACCGACGCTGACCTTGAGTTGATCAGGCCGGGCACGCCCACTGGCTCCCTGGGCACGCACCCGGTCCACGCCCTCCTCGACAAACCCCACCAGGGAAAAGTCGGCCGTCACATCCGGGGTCAAATAAGCTGCCGGGTCGTGAACTTCATAAATCAGTTGTTCGACGCAGGTCGCGCGGCTGACCCGCCCACCCGAGCCTGCCACCTTGGTGATCACTGCGTTGCCGTCGGCGTCGATCTCGGCCAGGGGAAAGCCCAGGCGCGCCAGATCCTCCACATCCTTGAAGCCTGGATCGGCGAAATAACCGCCACTGACCTGCCCCGCGCACTCAAGCAAATGCCCCACCAGCGTGCCCCGGCCCAGTCGCGGCCAATCATCGAAGGCCCAGCCGAACTCGAACATCTGCGGCGCCAGGAACAGCGAAGGGTCGGCCACGCGCCCGGTGATCACCACATCGGCGTCGGCGCGCAACGCTTGAACAATGCCCTCCACGCCCAGGTAGGCATTGGCAGAAATCAGCCGCTCACCCAATGCGCCTACGGTCTGGCCGTTATCCAGCAACTGCTCGGCAGACAAGGTATGCAGCACGTCATCCCCGACCACCGCCACAACCTTGAGGCCCAGGCCCAGCTCGCCAGCAATGCGCCGTACTTCACTGACCGCCGCCAGCGGGTTGGCCGCGCCCATGTTGGTGATCACGCGCAGGCGTCGACGCCCCGTCCCCTGCCCCACAAAGGGCAAGACACGGCGCATGCGCTCAGCCAGCAGCGGGTCATAACCGCCTTGCGGGTCGCTGATACGCGCCTGTTGCGCCAGGGCGATGGTGCGTTCGGCCAGGCATTCGAAGACCAGGTAATCCAGGTCGCCGTGTTTGGCCAGTTCCACGGCGGGTTCTATACGGTCGCCGGAGTAGCCGGCGCCGGAGCCGATGCGCAAGGTGTTCATGTCAAATCACTCCCAGGAGCAACGCCGTCAGGGTCATCAACACCGAGGCGGCAAACAGGAAAGGAATGGTGAAGCGCTGGTGATCGGCCAGTTCGATCTTGCACAGGCCCACCAGCAGGAAGGTCGCAGGGGTCAGCGGGCTGACCGGGAAGCCGGTGGTGTGCACGCCCAGCAGCGAAGCCTGGGCCACCTGAAGCGGGTCGACGCCCAGGGCTTTGCCGACTTCGGCGATCACCGGCATCACGCCGAAATAGTAGGAATCGGGGTCAAACAACATGCTCAGGGGCATGGACAAAAAGCCCACGACGGCCGGGATCAACTTGCCGTGGCCCGCCGGAATCTGCGCCACCGCCACTTCGGCGATGGCCTTGAGCATGCCGGTGCCTTGCATGATGCCGGTAAATACCCCGGCCGCGAGCAGGATACTGGCCATGGTCAGGGCGGTTTTCGCATGAGCGTCAATGCGCGCACGCTGGACGTCCACGTTGGGATAGTTGATGCACAACGCAACCACGGTGCCGAGCATGAACATCACCACCGGGTCGACCCAGCCGGCGATCATCACCACCATCACCAGCACGGTCAGCACCAGGTTGACCCAGAACAACCGTGGACGGCGCAGCTTGATGTCGTCATCGCTGAGCACTCGTTGCGGCACCGCCTCCACGCTGGAACCGGCGCCCAGGCCCAGGCGTTTTTCTTCGCGATGGCCCAGCCACCAGGCGCAGGCGAAGACAAAGATCAACCCGACGATCTGCACCGGGATCAGTGGCTGGAACAGGTCGGCCACTGGCACATGCAGCGCCGCCGACGAACGCAGCACCGGGCCGGTCCAGGGCAGGAAGTTGACGCCGGCGGCCATCGCACACACGCAGGCGAGGATGCGTTTATCAATGCCCAGCCGCGTATACAGCGGCAGCATCGCCGGCACCGTCACCAGAAAGGTCACCGCGCCAGAGCCGTCCAGGTGCACCAGCAACGCCAGGGTCGCGGTCCCCACCACAATCCGTGTAGGACGCGTGCCGACCGTGCGCAGGATGCGATCAATGATGGGATCGAGCATGCCCGCGTCGGTCATGATCCCGAAAAACAGGATCGCGAACACAAACATGCCGACCACAGGGGCGACGTTCTTGATACCGGTAATGATGAAGGCACTGGTTTGCAGGCCGAAGCCGCCGATCAGCGCAGCGATGATCGGCAAGGCGATCAAAGCCACCAGTGGCGAGAGGCGCTTGCTCATGACGGCAGCGAGCAGGCACAGGATGGTGATGACACCCAGGGTTGCGAGCATGGGTTACTCCAGGGCGGCCTGGTTGGCCGGTTATTGTTTTCCCTGAAGTATTGGAAGCGGGTTAGTCTTTGTAAATTGGAATATTCGGCCTAGCACGTTCGGAAAAACAAAATGAAAAACTCGATCCAGCACATCCAGGCGTTCCTCGCGGTGGCCCGCACTGGCAGTTTCACCAAAGCGGCCAACGAGTTACACCTTTCGCCGTCGGCCCTCACCGTGCAGGTGCAACAACTGGAAGATTGGCTCGGCGTCGCGCTGCTCGACCGCAGCCCGCGCCACGTGAGCATTACCGCTGCGGGCCAGGAGGCGCGCGGGCCCATGGAAAAACTGCTGCTGGACCTGGACAACATCGTCACTGGCTCCCGCGACCTCGCCGCCTTGCGCCGCGGCGTGGTGACCATTGCCGCCTTGCCCTCAGTCTGCGCAGGCGCTCTGCCCCCGGCCTTGCGCCTGTTTCGCGAACGCTTCGCCGGCATCGAAGTGCGCCTGCATGACCTGGTGGCCCAGCGCATTCACGCAAAGGTCCGCAACGGCGAAGTGGATTTCGGCATCGGCGTGCGCGCCCGCCTGAGCCACGGCCTGGACTTCGTGCCCGTGCTTAATGATCGTTTGTGCGCATTTGTGCCGTCAGGCCATGCGCTCGCCCGCCATCGCCAACTGACGCTGGAACAATTGGCGGACCAGCCGATCATCCTGACCGGGCGCGACAGCAGTGTGCGCGAGCAAGTGGACACGCTGTTCGATGAGACACGGTTGACGCTGAACGCCGGCATGGAGGCCAACTACATGTCGACCGTATTGGCCTTGGTGCGCCAGGGCCTGGGCATCAGTGTGTTGCCGGAGTCAGCGGCCGATAGCCTGGAAGGGTTGAAGCGGATCAGCATCGATCATCCCGGGGTGAATCGGGAGATCGGGTTGATCAGCCGTAGCGGGATGGGCTTGAGCCCGGCGGCGCAGCGCTGCTTTGAACTGCTCAACAAAGCACTGCCTGACACGCCGCCGCGCTGAATGTGGGAGCAGGCTTGCCTGCGATGCAGACACCTCGGTTTAGCCGGGGCACCAGGGTGACGCTATCGCAGGCAAGCCAGCTCCCACATTGGACCGAGGGAATCAGTCGAGCATCGCCACGTACTTGGGATGACTGGCCACGCGCTGCAACCACGCCTGCACCGCCGTATACGGCGCAAGGTCAAAGCCGCCTTCATGGGCCACATGGGTGTAGGCATACAACGCAATATCGGCAATGGAAAACTGCTCGCCCACTAAATAAGGCGTGGCTTGAAGCTGACGCTCCATCACCCTCAAGGCCTTGTAACCGCCTTTGTGGGTGGTCTTGTATTCTTCCAGCCGATCCTCGGGCATGTTCAGGTAAAACTGAATGAACCGCGCCACCGCAATGTAGGGCTCGTGGCTGTATTGCTCGAAGAATTGCCACTGCAGGACTTGCGTGCGCAGGCGCGGTTCGGTCGGCAGGAATTCGCTGCCATCGGCGAGGAAGTTGAGGATCGCGTTGGACTCCCACAGGCAGGTGCCATCTTCGAGCTCCAATACCGGGACCTTGCCATTGGGGTTCTTGGCCAGGAACGCCGGGGTCTGGGTATCACCCTTGAGGATATCGATATCGATCCATTCATACGGGATGCCCAACAGATTGAGCATCAATTTGACCTTGTAGCAATTGCCCGACTTGTAATCGCCATAAACCTTGTACATGGGGCTCCCCTTTTTCGCCGCGCTGACCGAATGCTTGCGCCCACAAGGTGCGGGTATCGAAGGCTTGTTTCAAGGCGTCGTGCAGAATAAATCCCTTGGCCTGGGCCTTTCATCCCTTTTCGCCGAGATAATCGAAAACATTATTTGCTTTATTTGTATACAAAAGCATAATTCGCTTCGTGCGAGTTCCTGACCTTTTGGTCAACAAAGCCCGCCAGTACCTCAAAGCGCGGTTGCCCACTCATGTAACCGGCGCTGGAAATAACAATAAAACGATTGAGGAGTACTCGCTGTGGATAGCCGTAAAACCGAAGCCCCTACGTTGGATCTGGCCGCGCCCCGAGGCGGTTGGCTGGAGCGCCTGTTCAAACTGCGCTTGCATGGCACCACAGTGAAGACCGAGCTGATCGCCGGCCTCACCACCTTTATCACCATGGCCTACATCATTTTCGTCAACCCCAACATCATGGCCGATGCCGGTATCGATCACGGCGCGGCTTTCGTCGCCACCTGCATCGCCGCCGCGCTGGGCTGCCTGTTGATGGGCCTGTACGCCAACTGGCCAGTGGGACTGGCGCCGGGCATGGGCTTGAACGCGTTTTTCACCTACACCGTGGTCGGCACCATGGGTTACACCTGGGAAACCGCCCTCGGTGCGGTATTTGTCTCGGGTGTGCTGTTCATGATCCTGACGCTGTCGCGTATCCGCGAATGGTTGCTCAACAGTATCCCGGTCAGCCTGCGTCATGCCATGGGCGCGGGCGTGGGCCTGTTCCTGGGGGTGATCGGCCTGAAAACCGCCGGCATCATTGTCGACAGCCCGGCCACCCTGATCAAGCTCGGCTCCCTGCATGAACCCGCCCCACTGCTGGCGGCGGTGTGCTTCCTGCTGATCGCCATCCTGAGTTACCACCGCGTATTCGGCGCGATCCTGATCAGCATCATCGCCGTGACCCTGGCGGGCTGGGGCCTGGGCCTGGTGCATTACAACGGCATTCTCTCTACCCCACCGAGCCTGGCACCGACCTGGATGGCCATGGACGTGATGGGTGTGTTCAATGTGAGCATGATAAGCGTGGTATTTGCCTTTCTTTTTGTACACATGTTCGACACTGCCGGTACACTGATGGGCGTTGCCCAACGCGCCGGGCTAGTCAAGGCAGACGGCAAGATCGACAACCTGTCTCGTGCGTTAAAGGCCGACAGTGCTTCCAGCGTGTTCGGCGCCATGGTTGGCGTGCCGCCCGTGACCAGCTATGTGGAAAGCGCTGCCGGTGTAGCTGCCGGCGGCCGCACCGGTTTGACTGCCGTGACCGTAGGCATGCTGTTTGTGGCGGCGATGTTTTTCGCGCCGCTGGCCGGCATGATTCCCGCCTATGCCACGGCGGGCGCATTGATTTACGTGGCAATGCTGATGATGGCGAGCATGGCCCATATCAATTGGGATGAAGCCACCGACAGCATTCCGGCTATCGTGACCGCGATCATGATGCCGTTGACATTTTCGGTCGCCGACGGAATCGCCCTGGGCTTTATCACCTATGTGGCGTTGAAGGCCGGCACCGGCAAGTACCGTGAGATTTCCATCAGCCTGTGGGTGCTGTGCGCGATCTTTATCGCCAAGTTCATCTTTCTGTAGTTCAGGAAGGGCTGAAAAACCGCCTCACCTTCGGGTGGGGCTTTTGCACGTAAGGGAGAACTGTAGATGAACCTGGATACCTGGCTGTTGTTCAGCGGCGCTGCGCTGGTGGTGATCCTGATCCCCGGCCCGCTGTCATTGCTGATGATCAGCAACAGCCTCAACTTCGGTCTGCGCCGCTCTTACCCGGCGTTTCTGGGCGGCGTATTTGCTTCGATCTGTCTGCTGAGCGCCTCGGCACTTGGCCTCGGCGCGCTGTTGCTGGCATCCGAGCAATTGTTCAGCGCACTGAAGATCGTCGGCGCGCTGTACCTGTTCTACCTCGCCTGGCAAAGCTGGCAGCAATCGCGGCTGCCGAGCGCAGGCGCCGAAGTGCCAACGTCCCCGGCTGTGCCGCGCTTTGGTGCGTTGTTTGGCCGGGCCTTCGTACTGGGGGCCAGCAACCCCAAGGACATCCTGTTTTTTGCGGCCTTCCTGCCGCAGTTTCTCAGCGCCGAGCAGGCGTTTTTACCGCAATTGTTGATCATGATCGCCACCTGGACGGTGCTCGACCTGTTGTGCAAGTTGGCTTACGGCTTGGGCGCCCATGGCGCCGCGCGGTATTTGCGCAGCGGTTCGGGCCAGAGCTGGTTCAACCGCACCAGCGCTGCGCTGTTTGGCGGCGCCGGTGCAATGGCTCTCATCAACGCTAAGGGTTCAATTTGACGAAATAAACAGTGGGGGCCAGCTGTCCCTTTGTGGGCCACTGGATACCGGCCACAATCCGCACCAAGCGTTGTTCTTGCATCGCGTTGTCAACCGCCCTTAATAAAGCAGAGTCAGGGTGGGAGTTGATGGCTACCCGAACCCACTTGTCCGAAAGCTTCGTTCTCACGCTAATTCGCCCTGTCTCAAACCATTGGTAGGCCACGTAGTAAATTGTGCTCGAACGGGGATGAGTCACGACTGATTCAATACTGTTTTCTCCAAGAGGTAACCCTGGGCGTCGCACAGACAAGTCCACAATGCGGTAACCCTGCTGCTCCAACACGGTTCTGACGGCGGCGCGCTCTGCTTCAAGCCTCTGCGTCCTGACCGGTGTGACAGCATATTGCAGGCTCGGGTCTAACGGATGAGGCGGTATGAAGTCTACACGCGTGAAGCCGGGCGCCTTGCCTTCAAAACCGATGTATAGATATTCGCTGCGCCGTTCATTAGGT
This sequence comes from Pseudomonas sp. DWP2-2, assembly GCF_049897065.1. NCBI lineage: Bacteria > Pseudomonadati > Pseudomonadota > Gammaproteobacteria > Pseudomonadales > Pseudomonadaceae > Pseudomonas > Pseudomonas sp. DWP2-2. The sequence continues at coordinate 839,569 of NZ_JAFCVN010000001.1, forward strand.
CGCAACATCCGCAGTAAATCATCCGTTTGACCGCTCCTCGCAGGAGGCGCGGGTAGCCATTCGTCCAGCGTCGCGCGGATGTCGAGCAAATGGCTTGCCGTGGCAGCCCGGGAAGGACCTGACAATTCAACCAACCTTATGACGGCAAACGTTCGAGCGTCATTCGTCAGGGTGGGAAAGGCCATGGTCACATACTGCCTCAACGGCCTGTCGAACAGTGCCGGATGATTTTGCCACCCGCCTGAAGGCAGGCGTGATACGGGAATAGGCTGGTCGCGAATATCAGTGCTTGTCCAGCGCATGATATCGGTTAGCGCGGATCGCCCCGGTGGCTCATTTCGGGTGATAAACACCAGGCCGTTCAACGGTGCACGATCACCCTGCGGGAGCATCCGGTAGAAACCGCTGTTCGGATCCTGGATGGCGGTATAAGGAGGCGCCACGCGTAAAAACCTGGCATTGAGCTCAGAACCTCTGGGACCCACGCCTACCTCAAACACGCCAGCCGCCGGAAAGTCCACAATTTGACTGGGTTGGACTTGAACACGCCAACTCAGCCACTGAGTATCCGTTGTACGTGACTGCACAATCCGGTTCTCGGTAGCCGTGCGCGTACGAGGGGGTTGCCAATCCGGCAATGGGGAAACGGGCCATGGGTTATGCACCCCGGAGCTGGGCCCAGGTTGTGGCGCATTCATGCCCAACAACCACTCTTTAGGCTCTTGAATGTTGATGACCAACTCATCCAGCCCCGGTTCCCGGCTATTTCGCAGGCGAAATACCTCTTCGCTTTCGCGCTGGTAAACCGGGTAATGGTGCGTATCGTCCGCTATGAACTGCTCGCCGTTCTTGACATGCACGCCTTGCCTGCCCGGCCCTTTCAACGCTACGGCGCCCTCGGGCTTACCCTTGATTCTGAAACGCTCCAAGAGCTTCGATTGCGTCACCAGCGACGAAGACGCGCTGGGCAAATGACTACGTATTGCCATCGGCAAGCGACGGATACGACTCAGAACCTTCATCGGCGAACGCATACCTATGACCTTACCGCCCTTCACTTTGGGAACAGGCGCAAAGTCTGTCGCCAGTTCGACCGCCAGAAACAGGGTCATGAACGCCACATCCACGGCATCGTTAGGGTCGCCAAAGCGATGATAGCGTCGGGCAGCCAACAGCAAATCATGGAAGTCGTTAGCCTTACCGAATAACGGAATCAAAATACCCAGCAACCCGCGCCGGGTGGCCTCGCTCTGCTCTTCAAGACGTTGAACCCGATAAGTCGCCAACATCCAGCTGGAGTTACTGACGGCTTGAACCCGCCCTTGCAGCTCCAGCGAGCTGGCCGCGTACAGCAGTGCCCTGGCGTCACGGTAGGTGGTGGGCGCCACCGCCAACCAGTTCGACGGTGCACTGGCAATCTGCTCGTGGATCAGCTCTTCGATTTCATTGACCGCTGGCGTAGGCTCAAGGTGCGTGATTTTGAATGAGCGGAAAAACTCATAGCTCCTCCACACACCTTCGAAGAATGAAAAACCGGCGAGGATAGGGTCCACGTCATAAATCGAGCTGGTCTTGTTTGTTGCATCGACGTTATGGGCGATGGCCTCGAATGCCCAACCCGGTGCAACCTGTCGCGCCAGAACCTTAACGTAATCGGGCTCTGCAGCCATACGATTGAGCGCCGCCAGGGCTACTCCCACACTGGTGTATTCGCTGATGACCAAGGCTTGGGGCGCGGCCGGCCAGTAAACCACGCAGCGTCCGCTGGCCTGGTCCGCCATCACCACAATGCCTGCGATGTAACGATCATGCAGCATCGTGTGTCCTACCAAATGAACCACACTGAGCGTCAGCCGATGCCCGTTCTTTAACAGGTCTTCAGCCGTGCGGGCTGCCATTGCAACCTTGAACAGGCTCTGCGCCTGGGCGCTCAAACCCTGGGCGGCCGCTGAAAAAAGCTGCATCTGCGCGCAGTCCCGCAACGTGCGATTTATCAGCACAGGGATACGTTCTTCCCTCTGACCGCTCGCCCCCGCAGGGTAAAATGCACGGTGGGCCCGTATCGCGTAATTACCGCCGATATCCAGCGAAGACACGGTGTTGATCAGATAATCGGCGTTCAGTCGCTGGCGCCACTGCGGTTGCAGATAGCGGCCGCGTGTCAATCGCGGGCGTGTCCAGGGTGCTTGCGAGTCAAGGTTATGCAACGCCAGTTGCAGCATGCTGAACGTGTGGCGTTTGAGGCTGGGTGTCACGATGACTTTGCGATCGCCCGGCGTGCAGCGACTTTCGTGGCCACAAAAACTGCTGTAGGTGTCATCCGGCAAGTCGATCAACGGCTTGTCGATGTCCAGTTCCGGGTAAAAACCGTCTTCAGTCAAACGAGCGATCAACGCACTGCGGGCGAAGGTGTCCAGGTCAGGCAGGATCTGCACGAGCCCGCTTTCAGCGGCAGCGGCACTGCCCAGGCACCTGCGCTTGAGGCGTTGGAATTGTTTGACTTGGGTAGGCGTTGCGCTGGCCAGCCACGCTGGGGAACTTTTCATCTCAAGCGCAACTTTACGCAGCACGTCCACATTGGCCAACGCCTGGCTCAAAGCATGGTTGGGAGGAAACGCCAGATGTTGGTGCAGCTCGACCACCCACAACAAGCGGCTGACCATCGCATCCTTCACCTCGCCGAAAAGCCCCGTCATGCCACCGATGCGTTTGCTCAACCCTGCGTAGTACATCACCAGGTTTTTCAGCGAGAGACCCGTGGGGCTGATGTAGACAGGCTCGTAACGCACAGCCAGCGTGTTGCGCACCGCATGGGCGCGCAAGTCGTGGAGCTTATCCCGTTCGACACAACCCCATAACCTGGAATAGTCACTGCTGCCCAGTGTCGCTTTGAGCCCCTGCGTCAGCGCCTCCAGGCCGGAAAAAGCCATAAGCCCGCCATAATCTCCAAACGCATACAGCACCACCGGAATTGCGCCTGCCGGTTTTTTCAGCGCGGTCACTCGCGTCACCACCCACAGGTTATGCAGCGGATAGAAGGCATCCGGCGCGCTGCCCACCGAGACCGACAGCACCTGGGTTTGACTGCCAGGGCGTTTGCGCGCTGCAGGCTGGTCCAGCACTTCGCTAATCACGTCACGATGCGCCGTGGATATGAGCTTGAGCTGGTGTTGCAACTCAACCTCACAGCGCAATGCTTCGACCTGGGCGCTCAAAAACAGCGCAGCACGCCTGCGCCCTCCCCCAGGGCGCGCAAGCCAGAACGGCAAATCGAACAGTTGATGCTGCGCATCCTTGATCTGTGCGCTCAACACCTGCGTGTGCTCCTTGCGCTGACGCTCGAGCGCCAACACCTGCTCAAACGCCGCGCTCTGCGCACTCGGATCATCCTGGTTAAGCAACGCAACCAGGCCTTTTTCATAGCGTTTGACCTGTTGCTCTGCCGTAAGCCGGGCCAGCTCGGGCATCGCACTGGCAAACAGGATTTCTGGCTCCCGTCGCTGCCGGTCCCAGATAAGTAATTGGTCGCACACGTTGTGCAGCCGGGCGCTGCCTGCCAGCCGTTTGCGAGCTTGCTCGATCGAACGGAGAAAGGCCGTGGCCGACAACGTTTCAGGCCGCGGCCTGCTTGCAGCGAACACATGCGCGTGATTGATCGCCAGCGCGCAGGCCAACTCATTCGCCCACTGGCCATCCAGCAACGCCCGGGCGCTCAGAGCCAACGCATCCTCCGTCACCGCCGCGCCACGCACGACAACGGAGGCTGGGCTCAGGTGATCGGGTCGGCATAATTGGTGACGACGCTTTAGTGGCAAGCATTGCCAGAGTTCATCGAACAGCGTCTGACTGGTCAACGCCAACAGGCCGCATTGAAGCGAGAAGAACGACGGGTACTCGTAAAAATGGCGGGCCACGCCCGGCAGGTAAATCACATGCGGCGCACCCTCGGGGTCGCCGTCTCGATAAATATGCAGTGCCCCGGGAATCGCGACTGCAGGCAAGCCTGGCCACATCAATTGGCTTACCCGCACGCTGGCCCAACTGCCCCCGGCGCGCTGGCGCGCCTCGGTGTCGGGGGCATCCACCAATTGCTGGACCAGGGTCATTCCCGCAATGGAAATCTCATCCAGTTGCCGTGCCATGAAAGCCTGCTCGGCAAAAGCTGCGGCGTATGATTCAGCCCAGCGTTCCTGACGTGTGTGCCACGATCCATGCGCCAAGGCCTGCCAATATTCCGTTACCGCTTGAGGCAGCCGCTCCAGCAGGTTCATCGCGATCATGCGTCGCAACACCTGCAAAGGCGTATACGGCAGCCGACGGTTTGGATCGCCCTTGACACTCAAGGAGGTGAATTGATTGAGGTTGTCCGGTACCGAAGGCAATGCCAGCGACAGCAGCGCCCGGTCGGTCAAACTGTCAACTTTGGCGGCCGCCCCCGGCAATGCCGCCTGGGTAAACAGCAGGCTGTCGGGGTCAATTTCAAATTCCTTGCGCAGCGCGGCACGAATCACTCCCAGAACCCGGGGCGCATGACCTATCAAGCGGGCGAGCACTCTGGTCGACTGGAAACACCGCCGGTCGGCCTCCGCGAGCTGGTTGATCAGGCGGCCGGGCTGGGGATGAGTGTTGATGCGCCGAGTCAGTTGATCGCGCATCTGCTGCACGCGTTCGGCAGTGATATCCGGATCATCTGAATAGATGTTGCCGATGGCTGAAGTCATGGTGCTTTCTTCTTGATGGAAGGACAAACACCAGCCTAGGCAGCGTCGCGGCTCAAAAGGCGTTAGATAATTGAACACACCACGGGCGAAAAAAAGCCCGCAGTGTGCGCGGGCGAAACCAACGAAGAGCATTTGGGGGTATGAAGCGAGGTGACGACTCAGCTACCGCGATAGGTGGAATAGCTGTAAGGCGAAATCAACAGGGGTACATGGTAATGCTCTTGCTCGGCGCTGATGCCAAAGCGTAGTACCACTACATCCAGGAAAGCCGGCTCCGGCAGCTGCACGCCACGGGCGCGGTAGTAATCGCCGGCGTTGAATTGCAGCTGGTAGACACCGCTGCGGTAATCGTCGCCTTGCAACAGCGGCGCATCGCAGCGGCCGTCGCTGTTGGTGGTGGCGGTAGCGACCAGCTCAAGCTGCGCACCTTCGACGCGGTACAGCTCGACCTTGATTGCGCTGCCGGGGCAACCGTGCGCGGCGTCCAAAACGTGTGTGGTCAAACGTCCCATGGCTTTTATGCGCCTCCCGAAGTCAGTCATAGAGAAACCCGCACTCTTTCAGGGCTGTGAAAAAGCCGGCGATGGCTGATTAAGACATTTTCAAAGAAAATTGTACACAATAAATTTCACAGCGCTTCAATCCCCTGTAGGAGCGAGCTTGCTCGCGAAAAACGCCAACGATAACGCGGGCTCCCAGGATGAAAAGTGGCGCCCTCAGGTTATTCGCGAGCAAGCTCGCTCCTACAGTGGGCTTTTTGATCTTAACCTGACCACTCAGGCAAGTTTCTTGCAGAGACCCGTAGAGAGCCCGTTCAGAAAAAATGCAGAAATGCGGGCTTACAAAGTTTGCAATAAGTTGTATACAATCACTCATCGCTGTGACGCCACTCAGTCATTCCACTGCCCGGACGCCACACACACCTGCTACCACGAACAAGAAGGAAGACTGCAGTGAGCGCTGACTACCCACGCGACCTGATCGGTTACGGCAGTAACCCTCCTCACCCCCACTGGCCGGGCAAGGCACGCATTGCGCTGTCGTTCGTACTCAACTACGAAGAAGGCGGCGAGCGCAACATTTTGCACGGTGACAAAGAGTCCGAAGCCTTCCTCTCGGAAATGGTCTCGGCGCAACCGCTGCAAGGCGAGCGCAACATGAGCATGGAGTCGCTGTACGAGTACGGCAGCCGTGCCGGTGTGTGGCGCATCCTCAAGTTGTTCAAAGAATTCGACATCCCGCTGACCATCTTCGCCGTGGCCATGGCCGCCCAGCGGCATCCGGATGTGATCCGCGCCATGGTCGCCGCCGGCCACGAGATTTGCAGCCACGGCTACCGCTGGATCGACTACCAGTACATGGACGAGGCCCAGGAGCGCGAGCACATGCTCGAAGCCATCCGCATCCTCACCGAACTTACCGGTGAACGCCCATTGGGCTGGTACACCGGCCGCACCGGCCCCAACACCCGTCGCCTGGTGATGGAGGAAGGCGGCTTCCTGTACGACTGCGACACCTACGACGACGACCTCCCCTACTGGGAACCCAACACCCCGAACGGCAAGCCGCACCTGGTGATCCCCTACACCCTGGACACCAACGACATGCGCTTCACCCAGGTGCAGGGTTTCAACAAGGGCGATGACTTTTTCGAGTACCTCAAGGATGCCTTCGACGTGCTGTACGCAGAAGGCGCCGAAGCGCCGAAGATGCTATCGATCGGCCTGCATTGCCGCCTGATCGGTCGCCCGGCACGCCTGGCCTCGCTCAAGCGCTTCATTGAATATGTCAAAGGCCATGATCAGGTGTGGTTCACCCGCCGCGTGGACATCGCCCGTCACTGGCACCAAACCCACCCTTTCCCGGGAGCGGCGAAATGACTGCGTTCCAGACCCTGAAACCTTCGACCTTGAGCCGCGACGCCTTCGTCCAGGCCTTTGCCGATATCTATGAACACTCGCCATGGGTGGCCGAAAAGGCCTTCGACCTGGGCCAGGACGCGTCGATCGACCAGATCGAAACCCTGCACCAGCGCATGAGCGATATCCTGTTGAGTGCTGATCACGCCTCGCAACTGGCGCTGATCAATGCTCACCCGGACCTGGCCGGAAAAGCTGCCGTCCAGGGCCAACTGACCCAAGCCAGCACCGATGAACAAGCGGGCGCGGGTATTCACCAATGCACGGCCGAAGAGTTTTCTCGCTTCACCGAGCTGAATGAGGCCTACAAAGCCAAGTTCAAGTTTCCCTTCATCATGGCGGTAAAAGGCAGCAACCGGCATCAGATCCTCGCCGCGTTCGAAACGCGCATCCACAACTCGGCAGACACCGAGTTCAAGTGCGCGCTGGACGAGATCAACAAGATCGCGTTGTTCCGCTTACTGACCCTCTAGCAGTCCATCCCCAGCCACTCTATCTAAGGCAGACAAGAAGAATGAAAGCTTACGCCGTACCTTTCGAAAAGTTCGTCAACCTGGCCGACGCCCGCCTGGGCACCAAGATCATCTCGGTGACCGATGACTGGTTCGCTGACGCCAACCGCCTGTTCCAGCCGACCCCGGCCGTGTGGAAGGAGGGCGTTTTCGATGACAACGGCAAGTGGATGGACGGCTGGGAGTCACGCCGCAAGCGCTTCGAAGGCTACGACAGTGCGGTAATCCGCCTGGGCGTGCCGGGTTCGATCAAAGGCGTGGACATCGACACTTCATTCTTCACCGGCAACTTCCCGCCGTCGGCTTCCCTGGAAGCCTGCTTCCTGGCCTCGGGCGAGCCGGATGCCAACACCCAGTGGGTGGAAGTGCTGTCAGCCGTCGAGCTGCAAGGCAACAGCCACCACTACCACGAGATCAACAACGACCAGGCGTTCAGCCACCTGCGCTTCAACATCTACCCGGATGGCGGCGTGGCCCGTCTGCGTGTGTACGGCGTGCCGTTCCGCGACTGGTCTTCGGTGGGCGACAACGAACAGGTCGACCTGGCTGCCGCGCTCAATGGCGGTCGTGCCCTGGCCTGTTCCGACGAACACTTCGGCCGCATGAGCAACATCCTCAACCCGGGCCGCGGCATCAACATGGGCGATGGCTGGGAAACCGCACGTCGTCGCACGCCAGGCAATGACTGGGTGATCGTCGCCCTGGGCCACCCGGGCGAGATCGAGAAAATCGTGGTCGACACCCTGCACTTCAAGGGCAACTACCCGGACACCTGCTCGATCCAGGGCGCCTTCGTGAAAGGCGGCACCGACAGCCAGATCGAAACCCAGTCGCTGTTCTGGCGCGAACTGCTGCCGGCGCAGAAGCTGGAAATGCACGCCGAACACACCTTCGCCGAGCAGATCAAGGCGCTGGGGCCGATTACCCACATCCGCTTGAACGTGTTCCCGGATGGTGGTGTGAGTCGCCTGCGCGTCCTGGGCAAGATCGCCAAATAACACCCGATCGTCCCCACGCTCTGCGTGGGGATGCACCCCGTGACGCTCCGCGTCACACAGCGGACGCAGAGCGTCCAGGGCAGCGTTCCCACGCAGAGCGTGGGAACGATCTAAAGACAAGACAAGAAGACAGCCATGCGCACACTGATGATCGAACCCCTGACCAAAGAAGCCTTCGCCCCCTTCGGAGACGTTATCGAAACCGATGGCAGCGATCACTTCATGATCAACAATGGGTCGACCATGCGCTTTCACAAACTGGCCACGGTCGAAACCGCGAAGCCGGAAGACCACGCCATCATCAGCATCTTCCGCGCCGACGCGCAGGACATGCCGCTGACCGTGTGCATGCTGGAGAGACACCCGCTGGGCAGCCAGGCTTTCATTCCGCTGCTCGGCAACCCCTTTCTGATCGTGGTCGCGCCACTTGGCGATGAACCTGTATCGGGCTTGGTCCGCGCCTTCGTCACCAACGGCAGGCAGGGCATTAATTACCATCGCGGCGTCTGGCACCACCCGGTGCTGACGATCGAAAAGCGGGATGACTTCCTGGTGGTTGATCGCAGTGGCACAGGCAATAACTGCGATGAGCATTTTTTCAAAGAGGATGAGCGTTTGATCCTCGCCCCCCACCAATAAGAGAAGGTCTGATCACCCGACAACAAGGGTGACAGGCGAGAGGTAAAGACTGTGGAAGCACATCTGTTGGAATGGCTGAACCTGAGCGTGCGCTGGGTTCACATGATCACTGGCGTCGCCTGGATCGGCGCTTCTTTCTACTTCGTCTGGCTGGAAAACAACCTTAATCGCGTCAACCCCAAGAACGGCCTGGCCGGTGACTTGTGGGCGATCCACGGTGGCGGTATCTACCACCTGGAAAAATACAAACTGGCCCCGCCGACCATGCCGGACAACCTGCACTGGTTCAAATGGGAAGCCTATTTCACCTGGATGTCGGGCGTCGCGCTGCTGTGCGTGGTGTTCTACCTCAACCCGACGCTGTACCTGCTCGCCCCCGGCAGCAGCCTCAGCGGCACCGAAGGCGTGTTGCTGGGCATCGGTTCACTGTTCGCCGGCTGGTTCATCTACTCCTTCCTCTGCGACTCGGCCCTGGGCAAACGCCCTGCCCTGCTCGGCTTGATCCTGTTCGTGCTGTTGATTGCGGCGGCTTACGGCTTCAGCAAGGTGTTCAGCGGCCGCGGTGCCTACCTGCACGTGGGTGCGGTGATCGGCACGATCATGGTAGGTAACGTGTTCCGTATCATCATGCCGGCCCAACGCGCGCTGGTGGCAGCCATCGCCGAGAATCGCACGCCCGACCCGGCGCTGCCGGCCAAAGGTCTGCTGCGCTCACGCCACAACAACTACTTCACCTTGCCGGTGCTGTTCATCATGATCAGCAACCACTTCCCGAGCACCTATGGCAGCCAATACAACTGGCTGATCCTGGCCGGTATCGCGGTGGCAGCAGTGTTGGTGCGCCATTACTTCAACACCCGGCATGACAGCCAGAAGTATGCGTGGACCTTGCCCGTAGGCGCCTTGGCGATGATCAGCCTGGCCTACGTGACCGGGCCCAAGCCGGCTGAACCGATTGCCAAGGCACCGGCTGCCATCGAGTACCAACCCCTGCCAGAAACCGCACTGGGCGGTGGCTTGAAACCGGCCGCGCCTGCCGCACCCGCCGCTGAACCAGCACCGGCCCAGGCCACCACGGACTTCGGCCAGGTGCACCACGTGATCGAGCAACGCTGCACCGTGTGCCATTCGGCCAAGCCCACCAGCCCGCTGTTCAGTACGGCACCGGCTGGGGTGATGTTCGACACACCGGCACAGATCCAGCAGCAGGCGGCGCGGATTCAAGCGCAGGCCGTGGCCAGCCAGATCATGCCGCTGGGCAACATTACCCAGATGACCCAGCAGGAACGGGATTTGATCGGCACCTGGATTAATCAGGGGGCCCGTACCAACTGACTGTTTCACACCGTTCCCATGTGGGAGCTGGCTTGCCTGCGATAGCGGCAGATCACCAACATTTTCGGTGACTGACACACCGCCATCGCAGGCAAGCCAGCTCCCACAAGGGAGATCAGTGATGGTTTGAAGATTAAGTTTCATCCGGCAATTGAATGCCAAACAACACAAAAATAAAAAGATTCGAGGTGTTGCATGTCCCAGTTAGAAACGCAGACTCCTGCCGCGCCCGCCATGGTGCGGCTGCCCCTCTTGCAACTGATCCTGGTAGGCCTGCAACACGTCTTGCTGATGTACGGCGGTGCTGTCGCCGTGCCCCTGATCATTGGCCAGGCCGCCGGCTTGAGCCGTGAAGAAATCGCCTTTCTGATCAACGCCGACCTGCTGGTGGCCGGTATCGCCACCATGGTGCAGTCGTTCGGCATCGGCCCCATGGGCATCCGCATGCCGGTGATGATGGGCGCCAGTTTTGCCGCCGTGGGCAGCATGGTCGCCATGGCCGGCATGCCCGGCATCGGTTTGCAGGGCATCTTCGGCGCGACCATCGCCGCCGGGTTCTTCGGCATGCTCATCGCACCGTTCATGTCCAAGGTGGTGCGCTTTTTCCCGCCGCTGGTGACCGGTACGGTGATCACCGCCATCGGCCTTTCGCTGTTTCCCGTGGCGGTGAACTGGGCCGGCGGGGGCAGCGCCGCCGCCACGTTTGGCTCGCCGGTCTACCTGGCGATTGCCGCCCTGGTACTGGCCACGATCTTGCTGATCAACCGCTTCATGCGCGGCTTCTGGGTGAACATCTCGGTACTGATCGGCATGGGCCTGGGTTACGCGCTATGTGGTGTGATCGGCATGGTCGACCTCAGTGGCCTGGCCCAGGCGCCGTGGGTGCAGGTGGTGACGCCGTTGCACTTTGGTATGCCCAAGTTCGAGTTGGCGCCGATCCTGTCGATGTGCCTGGTGGTGGTGATCATTTTTGTCGAGTCCACCGGCATGTTCCTCGCCCTGGGCAAGATCACCGGCCAGGAGGTCACGCCGAAGATGCTGCGACGAGGCCTATTGTGTGATGCCGGCGCATCGTTCTTTGCCGGCTTCTTCAACACCTTTACCCACTCCTCCTTCGCGCAGAATATCGGCCTGGTGCAGATGACCGGCGTGCGCTGCCGCTCGGTCACGCTCATGGCCGGCGCGTTCTTGATCGTGCTCAGCCTGTTGCCCAAGGCGGCCTATCTGGTGGCTTCAATTCCACCTGCGGTACTCGGCGGCGCGGCGATTGCGATGTTCGGGATGGTGGCGGCAACCGGGATCAAGATTTTGCAGGAAGCCGACATCGCCGACCGCCGTAACCAGTTGCTGGTGGCGGTGAGCATCGGCATGGGCCTGATCCCCGTGGTACGCCCCGAGTTCTTCGCACAGCTGCCGTTGTGGATGAGCCCGATTACCCACAGTGGCATTGCCATGGCCACCCTCAGCGCGCTGTCGCTCAACATCCTGTTCAACATCCTCGGCGGCGCTGAGCGCCCCGAAGTCGCGCATACGCATTGATTCCTTTGTTAGTACAAAAATAACAACAAACAGGGAACCCCCACATGCACAACCTTGACATGGGGCCGGCCACACGCCGCGCCCCATTCTTGCCCCTCGCGCTCTGTTACAGCGCACTTGAGCCCAGGCCTGGGAGCCAGTATTCTCCGCGCCCGCTCGAATCGACTCAAAAAAAAACAGCGAATGTAAAAGCTGACCTCAAGGCCAACTTATCCCGGCCTGATGTTTGCTGCCAAAGTGCACAAAAGTCCCCTGAATTCGACTGCATCCGCTGCAGCCGACGGGGATTTTTTTGGCTTTTTCAGCACCTTGGCGCAGCTCTTGCTAAAAGCATCAAAGCTGACCGAACAGACGATTTTTGCAGCGAACCAAAAGGCGCCACACCAGAGCGCCTGCGTAGAAGAAAAACCATAAAATTTTAACTCGGGAGCAACCGAATGAAACCTATGTTCAAAGGCCTGATGCTGGCTGGATCACTGTTGGCCGGTGGCCAGGCCGTAGCCGGTGACTTGTTGCAGTGGCAAAACAACAGCCTGACTTATCTGTGGGGCAAGAGCTTTACCGTCAACCCGCAGATCCAGCAAACCGTCACCTTCGAACATGCCGACGCATGGAAGTACGGCGACAACTTCTTCTTCCTAGACCGAATCTTTTACAACGGCAAGGAAGACGGCAATGTCGGCCCGAATACTTACTACGGCGAGTTCAGCCCGCGTTTGTCGTTCGGCAAGATCCTGGACAAGGACCTGTCGTTCGGCCCGATCAAGGACGTGCTGCTGGCCTTCACCTATGAGTTCGGCGAGGGCGATAACGAGTCCTACCTTCTGGGTCCGGCATTCGACTTGAACATTCCCGGTTTCGACTACTTCCAGCTGAACTTCTACCAGCGCCAGACTGAAGGCAATCGCCCGGGTGACGGCGTGTGGCAGATCACTCCGGTCTGGTCGTACACCATTCCCGTGGGTAATTCCGACGTGCTGATCGACGGTTTCATGGACTGGGTGGTGGATAACGACAAGAACGCCCGCGGCACTTATCACGCCAACCTGCACTTCAACCCGCAGGTCAAATACGACCTGGGCAAGGCGCTGCATTGGGGCGACAAGCAGTTGTATGTGGGTTTTGAATACGACTACTGGAAGAACAAGTACGGGATTGAAGACAGCGGCGCCTTCAAGACAACCCAGGACACAGCAAGCTTCCTGGTCAAATACCACTTCTAAAGGTTGACCGCGGTTCCCTGTGGGAGCTGGCTTGCCTGCGATCGCGATGTGTCTGTGCCAACAGTGTTGGCTGGCATACCGCTATCGCAGGCAAGCCAGCTCCCACATTCAGTTCGGCGTCAGGCCCAGGAAACGAGTGATTTCTTCGCGCTTGGCCAGCGCATCCTTGCGCCCCAGTTCGATCAACTCACTGCAATACCCCGCCTCGAACAACAGATAACTCAACACCCCTGCCCCGCTGGTCTTGGTTGCCCCAGGCCCGCGCAAAAACACACGCAACGCCGCCGGCAATTCCTGGCGATGTCGCGCGGCGATTTCATCGATGGGCTGGCTGGGCGCAATCACCAGCACATCCACCGGCGCCAGGCCCTGTACCGCGGCATCGGCAGGGACAACCCGACTGAACTGATTCAAGCGCTCCAGCAGCTCGATATCGCTTTCCAGGCTGTCAATGAACGTGCTGTTGAGCATGTGCCCGCCGATTTGCGCCAGGGTCGGTTGCTGGCCGGTGTAGGTGCGTTGCGTCGAGGCTTCATTGCCCCTTGGGTTGCCGCTCACACCGACGACCAATACGCGGCTGGCCCCCAGGTGCAAGGCCGGGCTGATGGGCGCTGACTGCCGCACGGCGCCATCGCCGAAGTACTCTTCGTCAAGTTTGATCGGAGCGAACAACAGCGGAATCGCGGAGCTTGCCAACAGGTGCTCTACCGTCAGTTGGGTCGGTACCCCAATGCGCCGATGACGCAACCAGGCATCGATGGTGCCGCCGCCCTGATAGAAGGTCACCGCTTGCCCGGACTCATAGCCAAAGGCCGTCACCGCCACCGCCTGCAAGTGCTTGCGGCGGATAGCCTCGTCGATACCGTCCAAGTTCAAGCGTTCCTGCAACAGGTCGCGCAGCGGCGAGCTGTCGAGCAACGCCACCGGCACCTGGCTACCCAGGCCCAACAGGCTATGGATCAGGAAACGACTGGCCTGGCGCATCACCCCCGGCCAGTCACTGCGCAGCACCTGATGGCTGCGAAAGCCCTGCCAGAATGCGGTCAGCCGTTGGATGGCTGCCGAAAAATCACTGGCGCCGCTGGCCAGGCTCACCGCATTGATTGCACCAGCCGAGGTGCCGACGATCACCGGAAAAGGATTCGCTGTCCCCGCAGGCAGCAACTCGGCAATCGCCGCCAGCACCCCCACCTGATACGCCGCTCGCGCCCCGCCGCCAGAAAGAATCAAGCCTGTGACCGGTTCAGCTGGGCGCATTGCATCAATCCATGTGAGAAAGGGTTGGGCTTATCGACGGCGCTTTTCGTACAGCTTGGGCTCACCCGGCGGCCGACTCTTGAAGCGGCGATGGGTCCACAGGTATTGCTCGGGGCATTCGCGCACCGAGGCTTCGACCCACTGGTTGATGCGCAGGCAGTCGATCTCGTCGGTTTCACCCGGGAAGTCGGTCAGCGGCGGATGGATCACTAGGCGGTAACCGCTGCCGTCAGCCAGGCGCTCCTGGGTAAACGGCACCACCAGCGCCTTGCCCAGGCGTGCGAATTTGCTGGTAGCGGTAACGGTAGCAGCCTGGATGCCGAACAACGGCACGAAGATGCTTTGCTTGGCGCCGTAGTCCTGGTCCGGTGCGTACCAGATGGCCCGGCCGGCGCGCAGCAGCTTGAGCATGCCGCGCACGTCGTCGCGCTCCACGGCCAGGGAATCGAGGTTGTGGCGTTCACGGCCACGGCGCTGGATAAAGTCGAACAGCGGGTTGCCGTGTTCGCGGTACATGCCGTCAATGGTGTGCTTCTGCCCCAGCAGCGCCGCGCCGATTTCCAGGGTGGTGAAGTGCAGCGCCATGAGGATCACGCCCTTGCCGTCCAACTGCGCCTGCGTGAGGTGCTCCAGCCCTTCGACATGGGCCAGGCGCGCCAGGCGCGGCTTGGGCCACCACCAGCTCATGGCCATTTCAAAGAAGGCGATGCCGGTGGAAGCGAAGTTTTCCTTGAGCAGGCGTTTGCGTTCCTTGACGGATTTTTCCGGGAAGCACAGCTCTAGGTTGCGCGCCGCGATGCGGCGACGATCACCTGCCACGCGGTACATGCCCGCGCCCAGCAGGCGACCAATGGTCAACAGCGCCCGATACGGCAATTGAGTGACCAGCCACAGCAGGCCGAGCCCCAGCCATAGCAGCCAAAAACGCGGGTGAAGAAATACAGCTCGAAAACGCGGGCGATCCATTACAGATTCCGGTAAAGACAAGGGCCGCGCATTCTACAACGGTTCGACTCGGCTTGCGGCGGGTGAGTGTTCTCGTTATAAGTCTCGACACTTTTCGTGACAAGCCGCTTTCGCCGACCATGAGCCAAACCGAACCGCTAGACCAAGATCCCGTGTTCCAGCTAAAAGGCAGCATGCTCGCCATTACCGTGCTGGAACTGGCCCGCAATGACCTCGACGCCCTGGACCGCCAACTGGCCGCCAAGGTCGCCCTGGCGCCGAACTTCTTCAACAACGCCCCGCTGGTGCTGGCGCTGGACAAGCTGCCGGCTGGCCAGGGAGTGATTGATTTGCCCGGCCTGATGCGTGTATGCCGTTCCCATGGCCTGCGCACACTGGCGATTCGCGCCAGCCGCATCGAAGACATTGCCGCCGCCATCGCCATTGAACTGCCAGTACTGCCACCGTCCGGCGCCCGTGAGCGCCCTCTGGAACCATTGGTCGGCGAAGAAAAGAAAAAACCGGAAAAACCACCGGAGCCTGCGATCAGGCCTACAAAGATCATCACCTCGCCGGTACGCGGCGGGCAGCAGATTTACGCCCAGGGCGGCGACCTTGTGGTGGTTTCCTCGGTCAGCCCGGGGGCGGAACTTCTTGCCGATGGCAACATCCATGTATACGGCCCGATGCGCGGACGCGCCCTGGCCGGCATCAAGGGTGATACCAAGGCACGTATTTTTTGCCAGCAGTTGACCGCCGAGCTGGTTTCTATCGCGGGTCAGTACAAGGTTTCCGAAGATTTGCGCCGCGATCCACTGTGGGGCGCTTCGGTACAGGTCAACCTGTCGGGCGATGTGTTGAACATCATCCGTCTTTAACGGATACTGCCGCATTTTCCAAGCATCTCTAGACTCTGATAGCAAAGCGAAACCGGCAAGACTTGTGTAGGACTTTTTGGAAGTTGGTGTTTCCCCATGGAAACCCCGTCTTTTTCCTGCAAAGGCTGTCCGCCTGCGGCGAGTTCCAAGAGATGTTTTTCAGGGACCGAAAGTCCTTTTTCCTTAGGGGTGAAACACCTTGGCCAAGATTCTCGTGGTTACATCCGGCAAGGGTGGTGTGGGTAAGACCACCACCAGCGCCGCTATCGGTACCGGCCTCGCTCTGCGCGGCCACAAGACAGTCATCGTCGACTTCGACGTCGGTCTGCGTAACCTTGACCTGATCATGGGCTGCGAGCGTCGCGTGGTGTATGACTTCGTCAACGTGGTGAACGGCGAAGCCAACCTGCAACAGGCCCTGATCAAGGACAAGCGCCTTGAGAACCTGTACGTGCTGGCTGCCAGCCAGACCCGTGACAAAGACGCGCTGACCAAAGAAGGCGTCGGCAAAGTCCTCGCCGAGCTCAAGGAAACCTTCGAATACGTGGTCTGCGATTCTCCGGCCGGTATCGAAACCGGTGCTCACCTGGCGATGTACTTCGCCGACGAAGCCATCGTGGTAACCAACCCGGAAGTCTCCTCGGTACGTGACTCGGACCGCATGCTCGGCCTGTTGGCCAGCAAGTCCAAGCGCGCCGAAGAAGGCCAGGACCCGATCAAGGAGCACCTGCTGCTCACCCGCTACAACCCGGAGCGCGTCAACAACGGCGAAATGCTGGGTGTTGAAGACGTGAAGGAAATCCTCGCCGTGACCCTGCTGGGCGTGATTCCGGAATCCCAGGCCGTCCTGAAGGCATCCAACCAGGGCGTACCGGTGATTCTCGACGACCAGAGCGACGCCGGCCAGGCGTACAGCGATGCAGTTGATCGCTTGCTGGGCAAGACCGTGGAACACCGCTTCCTCGATGTCAAGAAGAAGGGATTCTTCGAGCGTATCTTTGGAGGCAACTAAACAATGAAATTTCTCGACTTCTTTCGCGCCAACAAAAAGCCAAGTACCGCGTCGGTAGCGAAAGAGCGTCTACAGATCATCGTGGCGCACGAACGCGGCCAACGCAGCACGCCGGATTACCTGCCAGCCTTGCAGAAGGAACTGGTCGAGGTGATCCGCAAGTACGTCAATATCGGCAACGATGACGTGCATGTCGCCCTGGAAAATGACGGCAGCTGCTCGATTCTGGAACTCAATATCACCCTGCCCGATCGTTGATCGAACGGGCGGTCGCCACGGCGGCTCCACTGACGGCCCACGTCCTGCAGGAGCGAGCTTGTGTGGCGAGGGAGCTTGCTCCCGCTGGGCTGCGAAGCGGCCCCAGACTGAACGATCGAGTTACATCAGTTGCAACTCGTTGAGCGGTTTGGGAGTGCTACGCACTCCAGCGGGAGCAAGCTCCCTCGCCACACAAGCTCGCTCCTACAGGGTGAGGGGGCAGTCAGTGGAGCCGCCGTTGGCGTTTGTTACGAGGCTGTTTAATGCCGCTGTCCAATATCCATATCCTGCATCAGGACGACGCCGTCCTGGTGGTGAACAAGCCGACCCTGCTGCTCTCGGTGCCTGGTCGCGCCGACGACAACAAGGACTGCCTGATCACTCGCCTGCAGGAAAACGGCTACCCCGAAGCCCGCATCGTCCATCGCCTGGACTGGGAAACGTCGGGGATCATCCTGCTGGCCCGGGACGCGGACACCCACCGCGAACTGTCCCGCCAGTTTCACGACCGCGAGACCGAAAAGGCCTACACCGCCCTGGCCTGGGGCCAACCGGCACTGGACAGCGGCAGCATCGACCTGCCCCTGCGCTATGACCCGCCGACCAAGCCCCGCCACGTTGTCGACCATGAGTTCGGCAAACATGCCCTGACCTTCTGGAAAGTGCTGGAGCGTTGCGGCGACTGGTGCCGCGTAGAGCTGACACCCATCACTGGGCGCTCACACCAGTTGCGCGTGCATATGTTGTCCATCGGGCATCCGTTGCTGGGCGATGGTCTGTACGCCCATGAACAAGCCCTGGCCGCCTGGCCGCGCCTGTGCCTGCATGCAAGCATGCTCAGCTTCACCCATCCGCAAAGCGGCGAGCGCCTGCGTTTCGAGTGCCCAGCCCCTTTTTGAAGGGCTGATGCGGTCAAATGTGGGAGCTGGCTTGCCTGCGATATCGGCGTGCCAGCCAATACATCTGGCACAGAAAGACCGCTATCGCAGGCAAGCCAGCTCCCACAGGGTTTGGTGTGGTTCTCGGCCCTGCACGCTCACTCCAAATATCTGGCCAATACGGTAAACTCTCGCCACTGCTGTCTGGAGCTATTTATGCGCGAAGCGTTGAATCAAGGCCTGATCGACTTCCTCAAGGCCTCCCCTACTCCTTTTCATGCCACTGCCGCCCTGGCCCAACGCCTGGAAGCGGCCGGTTACCAGCGCCTCGACGAGCGCGACACCTGGGCCACCGAGGCCAACGGTCGCTACTACGTGACCCGCAACGATTCCTCGATCATCGCCTTCAAGCTCGGCCGCCAATCGCCGCTGCAGGACGGTATCCGCATGGTCGGCGCCCACACCGACAGCCCGTGCCTGCGGGTCAAGCCCCAGCCGGAGCTGCAACGCCACGGCTTCTGGCAACTGGGCGTGGAAGTCTACGGCGGCGCGCTGCTGGCGCCCTGGTTCGACCGCGACCTGTCCCTGGCAGGCCGTGTTACCTTCCGCCGCGATGGCAAGGTCGAGAGCCAACTGATCGACTTCAAGCTGGCGATCGCCATCATTCCCAACCTGGCCATTCACCTCAACCGTGAAGCCAACCAGGGCTGGGCAATCAATGCCCAGACCGAGCTGCCGCCGATCCTGGCGCAGTTTGCCGGTGACGAGCGCGTGGACTTTCGCGCCGTGCTCACCGAACAGTTGGCCCGCGAGCATGGTTTGAATGCCGATGTGGTACTCGACTACGAGCTGAGTTTCTACGACACCCAAAGTGCTGCCGTGATCGGCCTCAATGGCGACTTCATTGCCGGTGCGCGCCTGGACAACCTGCTGTCGTGCTACGCCGGTTTGCAAGCATTGCTCACCAGCGACACCGATGAAACCTGCGTGCTGGTGTGCAACGACCACGAAGAAGTCGGCTCCTGCTCGGCCTGCGGTGCCGATGGCCCGATGCTGGAACAGACCCTGCGTCGCCTGCTGCCCGAAGGTGAAGAATTCGTACGCACCATTCAGAAATCCCTGCTGGTGTCGGCAGATAACGCTCACGGTGTGCACCCCAACTACGCCGAGAAACACGACGCCAACCACGGCCCGAAACTCAACGCCGGCCCGGTGATCAAGGTCAACAGCAACCAGCGCTACGCCACCAACAGCGAAACCGCCGGGTTCTTCCGCCACCTGTGCATGGCCCAGGAAGTGCCAGTGCAAAGCTTCGTGGTGCGCAGCGACATGGGCTGCGGCTCGACCATCGGCCCCATCACTGCCAGCCACCTGGGCGTGCGCACCGTGGACATCGGCTTGCCGACCTTTGCCATGCACTCGATCCGCGAGCTGTGCGGCAGCCATGACCTGGCGCATCTGGTCAAGGTGCTGGGGGCGTTCTACGCCAGCCGCGATTTACCCTGAGACCGAAGCGCGCCCATCGCGGGCAAGCCCGCTCCCACATTTGATCTGTGAATGCATTTCAGTGTGGGAGCGGGCTTGCCCGCGATGGGTTTCCAAACAGATATAAGGCTATCTGACTCACATCAACTGCACTTCTGCCAATCCGGCCTAGACTTGTCAGAACTTCCAGTCCGACAAGGCCGCCCCTCGCCATGATCTCAATGTCCTCATTCCACGCCATGCTGATCCCCATCGTGATCGGTATGATCATGCTCGCGGTCGGCTTCAACTTTCGCGACAAGCCTCTGGGCGTGTTTGGCATGTGGATCGGCATGCTGTTGATCCTCGGCACCGTGCTCTACAAGATCCTCGCCAAACTGGCGCAGTGACAAATGCGCTCGCATTGGGCATAGCGGCCTCGTACACTCGGTCAATTCGTCGTTTTCAAGGTTGACCGCCTCGTGTTCTCCCGTCTGTTTGCCCTGCCCTGCTACCTGCTGATCGCCCTGCTCACGCTGCTGCCAGTGATGCCCGCCCAAGCCGTGGGCCTGCCCGGGATGCTGGGCGGTTCCAGCAAGACCCAACCCCAGGCGGAAGTGCCCCTGGGGCAGTCGCTGGACGAAGTGATCAAAACCCTGGAAAACGACCAGCAACGCACCCAGTTGCTCAGCGACCTGAAGAAACTGCGCGCCGCCACGCAAAAGGCCCAGCCCGCCGCCGAACTCGGGGTACTCGGGTTGATCGGCAGTACGCTGTCGGGCTTTGAGCAGCAGTTTTCCGGCGCCGACAGCCCGCTGGGGCGCTGGTCCAATGAAGTCGACCTGGCCAAGGATGAACTGGCCGCCCTGATGTTGCCGGCCAGCGAATGGCTGCCGATCATCTTCGGTTTTGCCGTGATCCTGGCCGTATGGAGCCTGCTGGCCGCTGCGCTGATCTGGCTCAGCCACCGAGTGCGCGAGCGCTTCGGCCTGCCCGAAGAGCTGCCGCAGCACCCGCGCACCTGGGACATGCTGCGCTTTGCCCTGCGCAAGCTGGGCCCCTGGCTGATCGCTTTGGTGATTACGGTTTACCTCAGTTACGCCCTGCCTTCCTCCCTGGGCAAATCCCTGGCCATGGTGCTGGCCTATGCCTTGGTGGTCGGCACCTGTTTCTCGGCAATCTGCGTGATTGCCTTCTCCGTACTCGACGGCCCGCACCGCCACCGCGCCTTGTATATCCTGCGCCACCAGGCGTTCCGCCCGCTGTGGTGGATCGGCAGTTTTGCCGCCTTCGGCGAAGCCTTGAGCGACCCGCGCCTGGTTGCCGCGCTCGGCCAGCATCTGGCCCACACCGCCGCGACCGTGGCCAATGTAATGGCGGCGTTGTCCACCGGGGTGTTTATCCTGCGTTTCCGCCGGCCCATCGCGCACCTGATCCGCAACCAACCGCTGTCGCGCCGACTGACGCGCCGCGCCCTCACCGATACTCTGTCGATCATCGGCACCTTCTGGTACATCCCGGCTCTTCTGCTGGTGGGTATCTCACTGTTCGCCACCTTCCTGTCGGCCGGCGACACCAGCACCGCCCTGCGCCAGTCGTTGCTGTGCACGGTGCTGCTGGTGTTGTGCATGGTGATCAACGGCCTGGTGCGCCGCCACGCTCTCAAGCCGCAACGCGGGCACAAACGCCACGCGCTGTACTCCGAACGCCTCAAAGGCTTTGTCTACACCCTGGTGCACCTGGTGGTGTGGCTGGTATTTATCGAACTGGGGCTGCGGGTCTGGGGCCTGTCGATGATTCGCTTTACCGAAGGTGAAGGCCATGAAATAGCCGTGAAGCTGTTCGGCCTCGGTGGGACCTTGTTGTTCGCCTGGCTGATCTGGATCCTCAGCGACACCGCGATTCACCACGCCCTGACCCGTTCGCGCAAAGGCCTGGCCAACGCGCGTGCGCAAACCATGATGCCGCTGATCCGCAACGTGCTGTTCGTGACCATCTTCATCATCGCCGCCATCGTGGCCTTGGCGAACATGGGTATGAACGTCACGCCCCTGCTGGCCGGTGCGGGCGTGATCGGTATCGCCATCGGCTTTGGTGCGCAATCGCTGGTAGCCGACTTGATCACCGGCTTGTTCATCATCATCGAAGACTCCCTGGCCATCGACGACTACGTGGACGTCGGCGGCCACCTCGGTACCGTAGAGGGCCTGACCATCCGTACCGTGCGCCTGCGCGATATCGACGGCATCGTGCACACCATCCCGTTCAGCGAAATCAAGAGCATCAAGAACTACTCCCGCGAGTTCGGCTACGCCATCTTCCGGGTGGCGATCCCTTACAACATGGAAATCGACGACGCGATCAAACTGATGCGCGAGGTCGGCCATGCCATGCGCAACGACCCGCTGCAACGCCGCAATATCTGGTCGCCGCTGGAGATCCAGGGCGTGGAAAGCTTCGAGTCCGGCAGCGCGATCCTGCGCGCACGCTTCAAGACCGCGCCGATCAAGCAGTGGGAAGTGTCGCGGGCATTCAACCTGTCGCTCAAGCGGCACCTGGATGAAGCTGGGCTGGACCTGGCGACACCGCGCTTGAGCGTGCAGGTGCAGACTGCCGGCAGCGTGCAGGAGAAAGATCCACAACAATAAGCAAGGAGAGGTTGGTATGCGAATGAACGGTCTGACACACCAATGGGTTTTGGGTCTGCTCGGCGCGGTCGCGAGCAGTGCAGTGATCGCCGCCAGCAGCGGCCAGGACAGTGCCCGGGAAACCATTGCCGCCCAGGCAAAAATCCTCGAACCCAGCCTGTTGGAAACCCGCCGCGATATCCACGCCCATCCGGAACTGGGCAATACCGAAACCCGCACCGCCGAGTTGGTCGCCAAACAGTTGCGCGAACTCGGCCTTGAGGTGAAGACCGGGGTGGCCCGCACTGGCGTCGTCGCCATCTTGAAAGGCGCCCTGCCCGGCCCGACCGTGGCCCTGCGCGCAGACATGGATGCGCTGCCGGTCAAGGAAGTGGCCGACCTGCCCTTCGCCTCCAAAGCCAAGGGCACCTACCTGGGCAAAGAAGTCGACGTGATGCACGCCTGCGGCCACGACGCCCATACCGCTATCCTGCTGAGCACTGCGAAGATTCTCACCGGGATGCGCGAGCGCCTGCCCGGCACCGTGGTGTTTTATTTCCAACCGGCCGAAGAAGGCCCCAGCGACTTTATCCCCGACGGCAAGAACACCTGGGGTGCGAAGATGATGGTGCAGGAAGGCGTGATGAAAGCGCCCAAGCCCGATGCGGTATTTGGCCTGCATGTGTGGGCCGGTGTGCCTGCCGGGCAAATCGCCTACCGCCCGGGCCCAACCCTGGCCAGCTCCGATGACCTGCGCATCAGGATCCTCGGCAAACAGACCCACGCCGGCCGCCCCTGGGACGGTATCGACCCGATCACCGTTGGCGCTCAAACCATTGTCGGCCTGCAGACCGTGGTCAGCCGCCGTACCGATATTTCGTCATTCCCCTCTGTGGTGAGCATCGGCACCATCAACGGTGGCACCCGCTATAACATCATCCCCGAGTCGGTGGACATGAGCGGCACCATTCGCTCCTACGACTACGGTATCCGCCAGAAGCTGCATGCAGACGTGCGTCAAACCGTAGAGAAAATCGCCGAAAGCGGTGGCGCCAAGGCCGAAGTGACGATCATCGAGAAGTACGACCCCACCATCAACAACCCGGCGCTGACCGAGAAAATGCTGCCGAGCCTGCGCTGGGCGGCTCAGGATGATGTGGTGCAAGGCCCGTTGGTGGGTGGCGCCGAAGACTTCTCGTTCTATGCCAAGGAGGCGCCGGGGCTGTTTGTCTTCCTGGGGGTGACCCCAAGGGATCAGGACATGAGCAAGGCGGCGCCGAATCACAACCCAGGGTTCTTTGTGGATGAGTCGGCGTTGGTGGTAGGCGTGAGGACGCTGGCGTCGTTGGCGACGGATTACCTCTATACCCATACCCCCCTGTAGGAGCGAGCTTGCTCGCGAAAAACTTCAGAACGCCGCGTTTATTCAGGGTAAACGCGGCGTTCTTGCGTTCTTCGCGAGCAAGCTCGCTCCTACAGTGTATTGGGGTGAATCAGTTGGCGAGGGCCGCGCCATCCATTTTCTGGCGCAGGCTCAACGGCCGCATGTCGGTCCACACTTCCTCGATATACGCCAGGCATTCCTTCTTCATGCCACTCTTGCCCACGGTGCGCCAGCCTTCCGGCACGGCCTTGTAGTCGGGCCAGATCGAATACTGTTCTTCATGGTTGACCACTACCTGAAAGAGGATGTCGTCGCGGTCAAATACTGAGGTCATTGCTGTTCTCCGTCGCTCAAAGGCTGGCTGCGCACCACGCGCAGCACCGATATCTGTAGAAACGTACCAAGGGCCTGGAAAATTACAGGCTGGCCACGGCCGCCGCCAAGGCACGCCCGAAAATCTCAGCCACCTGGTCGACTTCGCCAGCGGTGATCACCAGCGGTGGCAGGAAACGCACCACACTGCCATGGCGCCCGCCCAGTTCCAGGATCAGCCCGCGCTTGAGGCATTCGCGCTGCACCAGCGGCGCCAACTGGCGATGCACCGGTGGGTGGCCCTGACTATCAGGCGTGCCAGTCGGGTCTACCAGCTCCACCCCCAGCATCAGCCCACGCCCACGGATATCCCCCAGGTGCGGGAAGTCGCGCTGCAGGATGCGCAGGTGTTCGCCCAGGCGCTCGCCCATGGTCGCCGCATGGCCTGCCAGGTCGTGATCCTTGAGGTAGCGCATCACCGCCGAGCCCGCCGCCATCGCCATCTGGTTGCCGCGGAACGTCCCGGCATGGGCGCCCGGCAGCCAGGTGTCGAGCCAGTCGCGATACACCACCACCGCCAGCGGCAGGCTGCCGCCAATCGCCTTGGACATGACCACCACGTCCGGAATGATGCCGGCGTGTTCGAAGGCAAACATTTTGCCGGTACGCCCAAAACCGCTCTGGATCTCATCGACGATCAGCGCCACCCCCGCTTGCGCGGTGATACGGCGCAGGCCACGCAGCCAGTCGAGGTCCGCCGGGATTACGCCGCCCTCACCCTGGACCACTTCGACAATCACCGCCGCTGGCAACAGCACGCCGGCTTCCGGGTCGTTGAGCAGGTTTTCCAGGTAATGCAGGTTGACCCGCACACCTTCGGCGCCACCCAGCCCAAACGGGCAACGGTAGTCATACGGGAATGGCAGGAATTGCACGCCATTGCCGAGCAAGGCGCCCAAGGGTTTCTTTGGCCCCAGGCTGCCCATCAAACTCAGCGCGCCCTGGCTCATGCCGTGATAGCCGCCCTGGAACGACAGCACGGTGCTGCGCCCGGTAGCAGTGCGCACCAGCTTCAACGCGGCTTCCACCGCATCAGTGCCGGTGGGGCCGCAGAACTGGATTTTCGCTTCTCGCGCCAGTTCCGACGGGAGCAAACCGAACAGGTCCTGCACGAATTGATCCTTGACCGGCGTGGTCAGGTCCAGGGTATGCAGGGGCAGTTCGTCGCTCAGCACTTGCTGGATGGCCTGGATCACAACCGGGTGGTTATGCCCCAGCGCCAGGGTTCCGGCGCCGGCCAGGCAGTCGATAAACCGCCGCCCCTCCACGTCCTCCACGTAAATGCCCTTGGCGCGTTTGAGTGCCAGGGGGATGCGCCGTGGGTAGCTGCGGGCGTTGGATTCCTGCTGGCGCTGGCGGGCCAGCAGCGGGCTTTCGTCAAACTGATAGAGCGTTTCCGCGGCCTGCACCGGGGCGTCTTCGATACGGCTGGTAGCGACTGACATCTGTGGATCCCTCAATACGCTGATGATCGTGACCAAACTGCCGATCCGTTGGCGTCTGGCCCAAGGGCATGCGCACGGATTTCCTGTTGTGGAGACGCTTCAGCGTGAAAAGGATTTAGGGGACGAGGGTTGTTAACTGATGAATGAAGATCCAATTGTAGGAGCGAGCTTGCTCGCGAAAAACTCCCCGGCGCCGCGTTTATCCAGAAAGCCCGCGGTATCGTTGACGTTTTTCGCGAGCAAGCTCGCTCCTACATTTGAACAGTGCTCGGTATTAAATCCCGCGGTACTTTTCGTTCAGGGCATACAAGATCGCGCACGTCTCTGCATCCAGGAATCCACAATAATCCCGTGGCCGAAAGTGCATCTGGAACGCCCGGGTGCGCTGTTCAAAGGCCCGGCGATTCTGCGCGGGCTTGTAGCCATAACGCTGAAACGCCCGCTCCACTTCGACCTCCGGCGGCAAGCCGAGACAAAAGCGGCGCTGGTACATCGCCCGGCTCGATTCATCAAACCAGGCCCCGATGCCGGCCTCATGCAGCACACGCCAGGGCAACCGAGGCCCAGGGTCGCTCTTGCGCCAGTAGGCCACGTCCGAATGCCCGAGCCAGTCAGTGGGGCCCACCTGTGGATAGCGCTCCAGCAGGTCGCGAAGCAATTCAATCAGTAGGTCAATCTGTGCCGGTGCGTACTCCGGAAAGGTAAAGACCCCCGCTTCATCCCGCGCCAGGTTGACGATTTCAATGCCCACCGAGCGGCTGTTGAGATCGGCCTTCCCCGCCCAATAGCTCACGCCTGCGTGCCAGGCGCGCTGGTCCTCGTCCACCAGGCGAAACACCCGCAGCTCTTCATAACCGGCAGCGCGGTAGCTGGGTTCAGCGGGGTCGGGCAGCAGATAGTGGGCGCTGACGCCATCTTGGGTGAGGGTGCGTAGCGAGGAAGCAAAGGGCGCGGCCGTGTAGTGCACAAGCACCTGCTGCACGGATTCGCCACGGCGGTCGTTGAAATCCCTGGCGGGGAAACTGGTGTCGATCACCAACATAAGAACAGTCCTTTTCAATTCAGGCCGACTCATTCGGCCCGTTCAAGCGCAAAAAAATTACCGCCATCCTGAAGGCTTGAGCCTCAGGCGGGCGGTAATTATTTGCCACGTGAATAGGACTGCTCAGCGCCGCAACGGCATGCCCAGGTCGACCCGCATACCATCGGGCTGGCTGTCGAAGTGCAACGAGCAGGAACAGCGCTGCACGATCGCCTGGACAATCGCCAGGCCCAGGCCACAGCCTTCGCTGCTGCCATTGCGCCAGAAGCGTTGGGTGAGGTATTGCAGGTCTTCGCTGGAGATCTGCTGGCCATGGTCACGCACGCGGAACACCACGTTATCCGGGGTAGAAAACACCTGCAGTTCCACGCGGGTATCGGCCGGGGTATGGCGCAAGGCGTTGTCCAGCAGGTTACGCAAGGCCGCGACGGCAAGGCCCACAGGCATTGCCACTGGAACAGGGGAAAGATCCGGCGCCAGGATCAGATCAATGCGTGAATTGTCGCCGGCGTTGGCATCCTGGATCGCCAACCGGGCGACTTCCTCGGCACTGGACTGCAGGCCATCGTCAAACGACAGGCTGCCCTCCACCCGCGCCAGCAACAACAGTTGCTCCAGGGTGCGATGCAAGCGATCGGCGCCCTCCTCGGCGTGCGCCAGGGACTGGTCGCGGGCCGTGCCCTCGGTCATGCGCGCGACTTGCAGGTGGGTCTTGATCGCGGTCAACGGGCTGCGCAGTTCATGGGCGGCGTCACCGGTCAGGCGACGTTCGCGCTCGATGGTCTTGGCGATGCGCTGCAGCAGTTGGTTCTGGGTGTCGAGCAACGGCTTGAGTTCACTGGGCAGAGGGTGAATCTGCAGAGGCTCGAGGGAGTCGACACTGCGCCGCATCAGGGCATCCCGCATACGGTTGAGCGGCACCAGGCTCTGGCCAATGCCCAGCCACAGCAGGCACAGGCAGCCCAGCAATGCCACGCCGACCGGCACCGACGCCGCCAGCAGGATCGACAGGTTGAGGGCTTCACGCTCCACCTGGCGGTCGGCGGTGGTGATCAGCAAGTCGCCACGGGACAGGGTAAAGCTGCGCCAGCCCACGCCGTCGATGATCTGGTCGCGAAAACCGCTGCGGCGCGACTCCAGCCCTTCCTCCGGCGTGGTATGGCTGCGCGCCAGGATCTCGCCGCGCAACGAACTGACCTGGCAGGCCATGCCGCCCGGCACATTCAGTTGTTCGGTACGCAAATGCGCGCCACCGCTGACGCTGGCCAGGCCCGGCATCTGCTCGGTGAGCCCGGCTACCATGCGCGCCGAAGCCACCAGGCGCTGGTCGAGGGAAAACATCATCTGGTTGCGCAAATCGTTGAGCATCCAGGCGGCCGCCAGCACCCAGATCAGTACAAAAGCGGCGCCCAGCTTGAACGTCAGGCGCAGACGCAAGCTCATCACGGAGTGTTTTCTCCCCCATCAGCCGTGCCCAGGCGATAGCCCAGCCCCCTGACGGTTTCGACGATGCCATTGCCCAACTTGCGCCGCAGGTGGTGGATATGCACGTTGAGGGCGTTGCTTTCCAGTTCGTCGCTGAAGCCGTAGACGCTGTCCTTGAGCTGTTCGCTGGACAGTACGCGGCCCTTGTTGTGCAACAGTGCCTGCAACAACGCCTGTTCACGCCGGGACAGATCCACCGGCTGGCCGCCGAGGAAGGTCTCGCGGCTGCTGGGGTCGTAGGCCAGGCGCCCATGTTCGATCAGGTTGACGCTGCGCCCCGCCACCCGGCGCAACAGGGTTTGCAGGCGAGCGGCGAGTTCACGCAAGTCGAAGGGCTTGAGCAGGTAATCGTCGGCGCCGGCTTGCAAGCCATCGACGCGGTTGGTCACCGAGTCCCGCGCGGTGAGGATCAGCACCGGAATGTCCAACCCCTGGCTGCGCTGTTGTTGCAGCAGCTTGAGGCCGTCTTCGTCGGGCAGGCCAAGGTCGAGCACCATGATGTCGAAGGCCGCGGCCTTGAGCATCGCCCGCGCCGCCGAGGCCGTGGCCACGCGCTCCACGGTAAAGCCCTGGGCGGTCAGGCCGGCCACGATGCCACTGGCGATCAGTTCGTCGTCTTCACAGACCAGTACGTGCATGGTTAACCCTTCATGAAAGATGGCGCGATTAGAAAAGCCACGGATTAAGCGCGCATTATGCCGCTAAAGTTCGCAACACCGGACAATCCCTACGCTCTAGAATAGCGGCGGTTAATCATCGGTTAATCAACGCCACACATTGTGTGCCTCACTTGCATCGAACTAAGGCTTGACCATGCGGCATCTGTTTACCTTTCTGCTGGTGTTGTTCGCGGGATTCGCGCAGGCAGCGCCGGGCAGCCCCTTCGAAACCAAACCCGACTTCCTCCCGGTAGGCAAAGCCTTCGCCTTTACCTCCGAACGTCTTGAAAGCGGCGAAACCCAGCTGTTTTGGCAGATTGCCGACGGTTACTACCTGTACCAGCAGCGCATGAAGTTCGACGGCCTGGCCGAAAAACCCGTGCTGCCCGAGGGTGAAGCCCATAGCGACGAGTTCTTTGGTGAACAACAGGTGTATCGCCAGGGCCTGGAAGTGAAGATCCCCGCTGGAACCACTGGCCAGGTCAAGCTCGGCTGGCAGGGCTGCGCCGATGCGGGCCTGTGCTATCCGCCGCAGTCGATCACCGTGGACCTGGGCGGCAACCCGGCCGTCGCCGCGACCGCGCAAGCCCAGGATCAAAGCCTGGCCAGCGGCCTGCAGCAGCGCAGCCTGGGGTGGAGCTTGCTGGTGTTCTTCGGCCTGGGCCTGCTGTTGGCGTTTGCGCCCTGCTCGTTGCCGATGCTGCCGATCCTCGCTGGCCTGGTGGTCGGTAGCGGCGCCAGCCCGCGTCGCGGCTTTGCCCTGGCCGGCAGCTACGTGGTGTGCATGGCGCTGGTGTATGCCGCCCTGGGGGTGATGGCCGCGTTGCTCGGCGCCAACCTGGCGGCGTTACTGCAAACCCCGTGGATCCTCGGCAGCTTTGCGGCGTTGTTCGTGCTGCTCGCCCTGCCGATGTTCGGCTTCTTTGAACTGCAACTGCCCGCCTTCCTGCGCGACCGCCTCGATAACGTCAGCCGCCAGCAAAGCGGTGGCAGCCTGGTAGGTGCCGGTGTGCTCGGCGCGTTGTCCGGCCTGCTGGTGGGGCCGTGCATGACCGCGCCCCTGGCTGGCGCCCTGCTGTACATCGCCCAGAGCGGCAATGCGCTGCACGGGGGGCTGATCCTGTTTGCCATGGGCATCGGTATCGGCATCCCGCTGTTGCTGCTGGTGACTGTGGGCAATCGCTTCCTGCCCAAGCCGGGCACCTGGATGAACGTGCTCAAGGGCATCTTCGGCTTCCTGTTCCTGGGCACCGCGGTGCTGATGATTCGCCCGGTGGTCGGCGACAGCCTGTGGATCGGCCTGTGGGGCGCCTTGGCGCTGGTGATGGCGTACTGTGGCTGGGCGCTGGCCCGTGAGTCCGGCCTGGCGGCCAAGGTATTCGGCGCTGGTTCCCTGGTGCTGGGCCTGTGGGGCGCGGTGCTGGTGGTGGGGGCGGCCGGTGGCAGCGATGAGCTGTGGCAACCCTTGAAGGTCTACAGCGGCTCAAAGGTCGCCGGAGCACCGAGCGCCCACGATGCCTTCACCACGATCAACGACCCGGCCGTGCTGCAAAGCCAGCTCGACAGCGCCAAGGCCCAGGGCCAATGGGTGCTGCTGGACTACTACGCCGACTGGTGCGTGTCGTGCAAGATCATGGAGAAACAGGTGTTCGGCAAACCCGAGGTGATGGACGCGCTCAAAGACGTGCGCCTGTTACGCCTGGACGTCACCGCCGACAACGCCGCCAGCCGCGAGCTGCTGGGCCGCTACAAAGTGCCAGGGCCACCGAGCTTCGTGTGGATCGGCCCGGACGGTGAAGAACGCCGCGCCCAACGCATCACCGGCGAAGTAGACGCCGCCGCCTTCCTGCAACGCTGGACCCAGACGCGGGACGCTCTCTGATGCTGACCCTCACCATCGGCACCTTCGCCATCGCCCTGAATCACCTGCTGCTGATCAGCGCGCTGATTCTCGCCACCCTGGTGGGCTGGCGCGTGGCCAAGCGCGGCGGCGAAAACCCGGAGTCGGTGCTGTTCAGCCTGTTTCTGCTGGGCCTGCTCGCCGCCCGCGTCAGCTTTGTGCTGATGTACTGGAGTTATTACAGCCACGACTGGGTGGAGATGGTCGACCTGCGTGACGGCGGCTTTCTCGCCTGGCCCGGGATCATCGCGCTGATCCTCGGCGCGCTGGTCTACGGCTGGCGTCGCCCTGCCCTGCGCAAGCCGCTCAGCGCCGGGGTGATCACCGGCCTGGTGTTCTGGGGCATGACCAGCCTGTCCCTCAGTCTGTACGAAAAAGGCACGCGCCTGCCGGATATCACCCTGCGCAATGCCAATGGCGAGGTGGTGCAACTGGCGGATTATCAAGGCGGCCCGTTGGTGATCAACCTCTGGGCCACCTGGTGCCCGCCGTGCCGACGCGAAATGCCGGTGCTGGAAAACGCCCAGCGCATGCGCCCCGATGTGACCTTCCTGTTCGTCAACCAGGCCGAAAGCATGCAAAGCGTCAGCACTTACCTGGCCACCCAGGGCCTGAACCTCGACAACGTGCTGTTCGACGCCAGCGGCCGCCTCGGCCAGGCCGTGGGTTCCATGGCCTTGCCGACTACGTTGTTCTACCAAGCCGATGGGCGCCTGATCAACAGCCACCTGGGCGAACTCTCCGAAGCCAGCCTGGCCCGTGCCATGGAACCCTTCGACAACACCACGACAAGGAAACCGACATGCCTCGCCTCCGCCACCTGCTGACCCTGCTGCCTTTGACGCTAGCCGCTACGCTGGCCCAGGCCGAAGACCTGCCGGCCCCGATCAAACAGATCGAAGCCAAAGGTGCCAAGATCATCGGCAAATTCGATGCCCCCAGCGGCCTCACCGGCTACGCCGCCCAGTACCAGAACCGTGGCATGGCCCTGTACCTGACCGCCGACGGCAAGCACGTGATCGCGGGCAACCTGTACGACGCCCAAGGCAATGACCTGAGCACCGCGCCCCTGGAAAAACTGGTGTACGCGCCGATGGCCAAGGAAGTCTGGGCCAAGATGGAAAACAGCAGCTGGATCCAGGACGGCGATAAAAACGCCCCGCGCACCGTCTACCTGTTCAGCGACCCCAACTGCCCGTACTGCAACATGTTCTGGGAACAGGCCCGCCCGTGGGTGAAGGCCGGCAAGGTGCAGTTGCGCCACATCATGGTCGGCATCATCCGCGAAGACAGCCCAGGCAAATCCGCCGCCCTGCTCGCCGCCAAAGACCCGCAAAAAGCCCTGCAAGAACACGAAGCCGCCGGCAAGGGCAGCAAGCTCAAGGCGCTGGAAAAGATCCCGGCCGAGGTCGAGGCCAAGCTTGATGCCAATATGAAGCTGATGGATGAACTGGAGTTGTCGGCGACGCCGGCGATCTTCTATCTGGATGACAAGGGTGGGTTGCAGCAGCAGCAAGGGGCGCCTTCGCCGGATAAGTTAGTGAAAATTCTCGGGCCAAAATAAGCGCCGCCCTCGCGGGCGCCATCGCAGGCAAGCCAGCTCCCACATTTGAATGTATTCACAACTCAAAATGTAGGAACTGGCTTACCTGCGATGAGCATAGGTATCTACACAACTTAGGCACGACGCTAAATCTGTGGCGAGGGAGCTTGCTCCCGTGACGGCCTGGCAGCCGACACAGATATAACTGATGCCCCGCGATCCAATGTGCGAGCTGGCTTGCCTGCGATGAGCATAGGTATCTACACAACTTTGTGGGTTGTAACAGCAGACGGTAACCACGATGCGAAGCGAGTCGCTCTTGATCTGCTTTTGATCTTGACCTCAGGCGCCCCGTTAAACCACGCTGGCCGGACGCAGGCTTGAATTCGTGGGTAACCCGGCAGGACGCCGGGTTAGCCGCCCCGCGCCATGTATGGCGCGTGGCGGCGGCCCACGGATTCAAGCCTGTGTTCGGGCACACCGAGCCTAAGCGAGGTGCCGAGTGGTGGGGCAAGAGCGTTTTGCTTACTTTTGCGCTTTTCAAAAGTGAGCCGCTGTAAAAGCGGAACCCTAAGTGGCCGTTACCGCAGGAATGGATATGTACTCGGTATAACTGCGTCGGCTGTCAGGCCGCCATCGCAGGCAAGCCAGCTCCCACATTTGGATCGCGGGGCATCAGTTATATCTGTGTCGGCTGCCAGGCCGTCACGGGAGCAAGCTCCCTCGCCACAGGTCCAGCGTCGCGCCGAAGTTGTGTAAATACCTATGCTGCAATGAGGCCCTGACAGACAACGAAGATCAAAGCCCTTCCAACTCCGCCATCAAATCACTCAACCGATCCACCTTCTCGGCACTGATCTCATTGCCTGCCACCCCCTCGATATACTCGGCCAACTCCGCCACGGTGCTGCACTCGAACATCGCCCGCAACGGCACATCGCGTTGCAGTGTCTTCTGCACCCGCGAGGCAATCTGCGTGGCCAGCAGCGAGTGCCCGCCCAGTTCGAAGAAGTTGTCCTGCACCCCGACCCGCTCGACCTTCAGCACCTCGGCCCAGATACCCGCCAACGTGGTTTCCAGTTCAGTGCACGGCGCCACATAGTCCTGATTGTGCAACTGGCCGATCTCCAGGGCCGGCAGGGCCTTGCGGTCGAGCTTGCCGTTGGCATTCAGGGGCAGGCGGTCAAGCCATAGCCAATGCAGTGGCACCATGTATTCCGGCAGTTCGGCACGCAGGCGTTGCTTGATGCGCTCCAACTGCTCGCTCGGGTCGAGTGTGGCATCGGCGGCCACCAGGTAGCCGACCAGATGTTTGCCATTGGCCCCCTCTTGCACACCCACCGCCGCGTCGCGCACGAGGGGTTGTTCATGCAGGCGCGCTTCGATTTCACCCAGTTCGATGCGGTAGCCGCGAATCTTCACCTGGTGGTCGATACGCCCGACATACTCCAGCACCCCATCGCTGCGACGCCGTGCCAGGTCGCCGGTACGGTAGAGGCGCTCACCAGGCGCGCCAAAGGGGTTGGGTACAAACACCTGGGCGGTGCGCAGCGGATCGCTGACATAGCCACGACCGACACCGGTGCCGGCGACGCACAACTCGCCCACCGCCCCTTGAGGCACCAGCTCTAAAGCGCCGTCCAGCAGGTACAAGCGGTTGTTGTCGGTCGGCGTACCAATCGGCAGGTAAGTGCCACGGGTCGACGCCAGATCGACGCGGAAGAACGCCACATCATCGGAGCATTCCGCCGGGCCGTAAGCATTCACCAGGCCAATCTGCGGGTAACGCAGCAGCCACTGATGGGCCAGCTCAGGTGGCATGGCCTCCCCGGTCGGCAACATCCAGCGCAGGCCCTCGAGGCTGATACGCTCCTGGGCCAGCATGCCCTGGATCAGCGACGGCACACTCTCCAGCACGGTGATGCCCTGTGCTTGAACATGGGCCAGCAACCCTTGCGGATCATGGGCGATGGTATTGGGCACAATGTCCACCCGTGCGCCAAACAGCGGCGCGGCGAGGAACTGCCACACAGAAATATCGAAGCTTTGCGACGCGGTCTGGGCAATCACATCGGCATCGCTCAGGTTCAGGTACGGCACCTTGCTCAACTGGTTATTGAGCATGCCACGCTGTTCGACCATCACGCCCTTGGGCAAGCCGGTGGAACCCGAGGTGTAGATCACGTAGGCAAGATTGTCCGGGCCGCTGTAGACACCGGGGTTTTCGCCACGGGCGGGCACTTCCTCCCACACCAGCAGTTGGCAATCAACCCCTTGCAGCAACTCGACGGCCTGCTCGCGGCACGCCTCGGTGCACACCAGCAGCGGCGTGCGGCTCATGTCGATGATGCGGCTCAGGCGCGGGCCGGGCAGCCCTGGGTCCAGCGGCAGGTAACCGGCACCGGCCTTGAAGCTGCCGATGATCATGCCGAGCAAGTCCAACCCACGTTCAGCCAGCAACGCCACCGGTTGGTCCAGGCCCACACCGGCCGCAATCAACGCGTGGCCCAGGCCGTTACTGCGGCGGTTCAGTTCGTCGTAGCTCCATTGCTGGTCCAGGCAACTGGCGGCGATGCGCTGCGGATGCTCTGCCACCTGGGCCTCGAACAGCTCGATGTAGCTCGTCTCCAGCGGATAGGCTTGCTCACTCTGGTTACAGCCCGCCACCAGGAATTCACGTTCCTGCTCGCCAATCAGCGCCAGCTCGGCCATGTCGCCATGGAAGCCCTGCACCAGCGCCAGCAACAGGCGCTTGAACTCAGCGAGCATGCCTTGCACGGTGCTTTCGTCGAAATAACGCTGGTCGTAGGACAGGTGCAAACCGAGGTCATCGCCGGGGTAGCACACCGCCGTCAGCGGGAAGTTGGTGTGGGTACGCCCGGAATCCGAGGTGGCGTTCAGGCTTTGTGCACGGTCCAGCACCGAGACTTCCACTGGCGCGTTCTCAAACACAAACAGGCTGTCGAACAGCGGCTGGCCTTTGGGCAATTCGCTGTGTTCCTGGATCGTCACCAACGGAAGGTATTCGTACTCGCGCAGTTGCATATTGCTGTCGAGCAAGGCGCTCAACCACTGGCGCACGCTGCACGTCTGGCCGTCCTCGGGCAGTTTCACCCGCAGCGCGATACTGTTGATAAACAGCCCCACGGTGCGTTGCATCTCGGGCATGTCCACCGGGCGCCCGGCCACGGTGACGCCGAACAGCACGTCGCGATCGCCACTCAAACGCCGCAGCACCAAGGCCCACGCCGCCTGGGCGAAGGTGTTGACGGTGAGCTGATGCGCCTGGGCCAGTTCGCGCAGTTGCGCACCGTCGCGGGCATCCAGGCGGGTGTAGCAGTCGCCCACCACCATGCCGCCACTGCCACCGGCGTGTTCGCGCAGGAACGGGCGGTCACTCGGGATCGGCGTGGCGCGCTCGAAGCCTTGCAAGTTTTGCTGCCACCACTGGCGCGCCTCGTTGAGGTTCTGGCGTTGCAGCCAGGCAATGTAGTCGCGATAGCGCGGCGGCGTCGCCAGTTGCGCATCGCGGCCTTCGCCCAGGGCTGTGTAGATATCGAAGAAGTCATTCATCAGCAGCGAACGGCACCAGGCATCGATCAGGATGTGGTGGTTGCTCATCATGAACCAGTAGCGCGCCTCGCCCACGCGAATCAGGCGCAAGTGGAAAGGCGCCTGGTTGAGCAGGTCAAAACCGGCTTCGCGCTCGGCCTTGAGCAAGGCTTGCAGACGCGGCTCGTGCTCATCCTGCGGGTCGGCGCTCCAGTCTAGGTACTCGATCGGCGTACTGCCGGGCTTGTGGATCACTTGCAGCATGTCTTCGCCGACGTTCCAGCAGAACGAGGCGCGCAAGGCTTCGTGGCGGGCGATCACCGCTTGCCAGGCCTGGGCAAAACGCTCCGGGTCCAGGGCGCTGTTGATGCGGTAGCGGTCCTGCATGTAATACAGGCCGGTGCCGGGCTCCAGCAGGGTGTGCAGCAGCAAGCCCTCCTGCATCGGAGTCAGCGGGTAGACGTCTTCGATGGCGCTGGCCGATACCGGCAAGGCGTCCAGTTGCACCTGGGTCAGGCGCGCCAGGGGGAAGTCGGACGGCGTGAGGCCACCGGCATCGTCCTGCAGGCAATGGGCGATAAGGCTGTGCAATTCGGCCAGGTAAGCTTCGGCCAGATCGCGAATTACCTGCTGATCATGCCGCTCACGGCTGAACGTCCAGCGTAGCACCAGCTCGCCGCCGTAGACCTGGCTGTCGATGCTCAGTTCATTGGGCAATGGCGCATCCGGGTCATGGGCCAGGCCGGCGGATTCCTCCAGCGGATGGAACAGCGCGTCAGTGCCAAAGCTCTGGTCGAACTGGCCAAGGTAGTTGAAGGTGACCTGCGCGCTCGGCAATGCGGCCATGCTCTGCTTGCACAGGTCATCGGCCAGGTAACGCAGCACGCCATACCCCAAACCTTTATGGGGCACGCCACGCAGTTGCTCCTTGATTGCCTTGATCGAGTCGCCCTGCTCGGCCTGCGGCGTCAGACGCAACGGATAGGCACTGGTGAACCAGCCCACGCTGCGGGTCAGGTCGATATCATCGAACAAGGTTTCGCGGCCATGGCCTTCCAGTTGGATCAGTGCCGAGGCCTGCCCGCTCCAGCGGCACAGTACGCGGGCCAGGGCGGTCAGCAACAGGTCGTTGACCTGGGTGCGATAGGCACTCGGCGCCTGTTGCAGCAACTGCCAGGTGCGCTCGGCATCCAGGCGCACGCTAACCGTTTCGGCATCGCTATTGCGCCGTGCGCCTTGGGGACGCTGTACTGGCAAGGCCACGGTGGGGCCAGCTAGTTGCGCTTGCCACAGGCTCAGCTCTTC
Source organism: Pseudomonas sp. DWP2-2 (assembly GCF_049897065.1). NCBI lineage: Bacteria > Pseudomonadati > Pseudomonadota > Gammaproteobacteria > Pseudomonadales > Pseudomonadaceae > Pseudomonas > Pseudomonas sp. DWP2-2. Next base: position 876,461 of record NZ_JAFCVN010000001.1, read on the forward strand.
GCGCAGTGACTCACTGTGGGCATAGGCTTGCAAACGTGCAGCCCAATCACGCAGCGCGCTGGTTTTGGCCGGCAGGCTGACGGACTGGCCTTCACTGAGTTGGCGATAAACATTTTGCAGGTCTTCCAGCAGGACGCGCCACGACACGCCGTCCACCACCAGGTGATGGATGGCGATCAGCAAGCGCTGCTGGCCTTGCGGCCCGTCCACCAGCAAGGCGCGCAGCAGCGGCCCCTGTGCCAGGTCGAGGCTGCGCTGAGTGTCGGTGAACAACGCCGTGCACGCCTGCATGTCACGCACCTGCGCCTGCAGCAGCACGCCGCCTTCCGGCACGCCCAGGTGTTCGGCATGCCATTGCGCATCGCGCGGGGTAAAGCTCAAGCGCAGCGCGTCGTGGTGTTCCAGCACCGCCAGCAGCGCTTGCTCCAGGCGATGGGCATCGAGCAGTTGCAGTGGCTTGAGCACCAATGCCTGGTTCCAGTGCTGGCGCGCCGGGATATCGGTGTCGAAGAACCAGTGCTGAATCGGCGTGAGGCCCGAGGGGCCGGTCAGCAGCCCTTGCTCGGCGATGATGAGCTCCGAGCGAGTCGCCACGGCAGCCAGGCTCTGTACGGTCTGGTGCTGGAACAGGTCACGGGGGCTGAAATGAATGCCGGCCTGGCGCGCCCGGCTCACCACCTGGATCGACAGGATCGAGTCGCCGCCCAGTTCAAAGAAGTTATCGTCGAGGCCCACTTGCTCCACGTTCAGCACCGCGCACCAGATGGCGGCCAGGCTGTGTTCCAGCTCGCTGCGCGGCGCCACGTAGGCTTGGCGATTGGCCTCTGGGTCCGGCTCAGGCAAGGCGCGGCGGTCGAGCTTGCCGTTGGCGGTCAGCGGCATGCTCTGCAGCACGATCAGATGCGCGGGCACCATGTAGTCCGGTAGTTGCGCCTTGAGGTGCGCCTTCAACGCGTCGCGCAAGGCGGCGTGCTCGGCATCGCTGACCAGGTACGCCACCAATTGCTTGCCGCTCGGCGCATCCAGTGCCAGCACCACCGCTTCGCGCACAGCGTCATGTTCGAGCAAGCGCGTTTCGATTTCGCCCAGCTCGATGCGAAAACCGCGGATCTTCACCTGATGGTCGATGCGCCCCAGGTACTCCACCAGGCCATCGGCGCGTTGGCGTACCAGGTCGCCGGTGCGGTACAGGCGCCCGCCCTTGCCAGCAAACGGGTCTGCGACAAAGCGCTCCGCCGTCATCCCCGGCCGCTGATGATAACCCTGGGCCAGGCCGGCGCCGCCGATGTACAGCTCGCCGCTGGCGCCCTGGGGCACCAGCGCCAGGTCGGCGTCGAGAATGTAAGCCACGCGCTCGCCGACGATGCTGCCGATCGGCACGCTGCCAGCGCCCTCCTCCAACTGCTCGGGCGCCAGGCTGGCCAGGGGCATCACCACGGTTTCGGTGGGGCCGTAGGCGTTGAAGAACAGCTGGGGCGTAAACGCCGCACGGATGCGTTGCAGGTGTTCGCCGGTCAAGGCTTCGCCACCGGTGATACACATGCGCACCGGCAGCGTCTGTTGCTGAGTCGCCAGCCACTGCGCCAACTGGCTGCCGTAGCTCGGGGTGAAACCGAGCACATTGATGCGATGGGTACGGATCAGCGCGCAGATTTCCTCCGCATCCCACTGGCCCTGGGCGCGCAATACCACCCGCGCCCCGCACAGCAGCGGCACCAGCAAACGCTCGGTGGCAGCATCGAAGTTGATCGAGTAAAAGTGCAGCTCGCAGTCATCCGGGCGCATATCAAAGCGCTCGATCACCGCCTGGCAATGCATGGCGATCTCACCGTGGGACACCACCACGCCTTTGGGCTTGCCCGTGGAACCCGAGGTATAGATGAGGTACGCCTGGTGTTGCGCCAGACTCACGAACGGCAGCGCTTCGGCGGGGTAATTCGCCAGCACCGGCGAGTCATCCTCCAGGCACCAGCACGCCACCGTCGCCGGCAACTCACCAAGAGCTTCGAACAGCGCCGCATCACTGAGCAGCAGGCCGATGTCACTGTCTTCGATCATGTAATGCAGGCGGTCCAGCGGGTATTCCGGGTCCAACGGCACATAGGCACCGCCGGCCTTGAGGATCGCCAGCAAACCGACGACCATTTCCAGCGAACGCGGCAGCGCCAGGCCCACGCGCATCTGCGGGCCCACGCCACGCTCGCGCAGCATCCAGGCCAGGCGGTTGGCGCGCTCATCCAGTTGCGCATACGAGAGGGTCACACCGGCAAAGGTCAGCGCCGGGGCCTCCGGCCGCTGGCTGGCCTGCTGGCTGAACAGTTGATGGATGCACTGGTCGAGGCGATGCTCGCCCTTCTCCACCCCCAGGCTGTCTTGCAAGGCGCGTTGTTCATCTGCGCTCAGCAACGGCAATTCGCTCAGGCGCTGGCCAGGATCGGCGACCAACGCTTCAAGCAGGTTGCGCCAATGCTCGGCCATACGCGCAATACGCGGCTCGTCGAACAGGTCGGTGCTGTAGGTCAGGCAGCAACCCAGGCGATGGTCGAGGTCGGTGACTTCCAGGTTGAGGTCGAACTTGGTCGCCCGCGCATCGTTGGCCAGGTACTCCACGGTCATGCCAGCCAGTTGGCGGCTTTGCTGGAACTCCCAGCGCTGCACGTTGCACATCACCTGGAACAACGGGTTGTACGCCGCGCTGCGCGGCGGTTGCAGGGCTTCCACCAGATGGTCGAACGGCAGGTCCTGATGGGACTGGCCCTCGATCACGGTATGGCGCACCTGCTCGAACAGCTCGCTGACCCGCATCTGCCCAGTGAGCTGGCAACGCAGCACCTGGGTATTGAGGAACGCGCCAATCAAGCCTTCGCTTTCCGGGCGGATACGGTTGGCCACTGGCGCGCCGATGCGCAGGTCGGTCTGGCCGCTGTAGCGGTAGAGCAACACCGCCAGGGTCGCGGTCATGGTCATGAACAGCGTGAGGCCGTGCTGGGCGTTGAAGGCTCGCACGCGGGCGGCCAGCTCATCGCTCAAATCAAACCGGTACAGCTCGCCCCGATGGCTTTGCACCGGTGGCCGCGGACGGTCGCCGGGCAATTCCAGCAACGGGTGTTCGTTGCCCAGTTGGGCGGTCCAGTAGTCCAGCTGACGCTGGCGCTCACCGGCTTCCATCCACTGGCGTTGCCATACGCTGTAGTCGAGGTACTGCACCGGCAACGCTGGCAGCGGTGAGTCGCGCTCGTCGATAAAGGCTTCATACAAGGCGCTGAGTTCACGGGCAAAGATGTCCATGGCCCAGCCTTCGGTGACGATATGGTGCAGGGTCAGCACCAGGTAATGTTCCTGCTCGCCGGCCTTGACCAGGCAGGCGCGCAAAAGCGGCCCGGTTTCCAGGTTGAACGGCGTGTGCGCCTCGACATCGGCCAGTTGCTGCAAACGCTGCTGGCGCTGCGGCTCATTCAGCGCGGAGAAATCCTGCCAGTCCATGCGCACATTGGTTTGCGCCGAGACCTTTTGACAGGCCACACCATCGACACTTGGGAAAGTGGTGCGCAGGGTTTCGTGACGCATGATCAAGGCCTGCAAGGCGGCCTCGAAACGCCCTACATCCAGTACCCCGCGCAGGCGCGCCATGCCGCCGACGTTGTAGGCCGGGCTGTCCGGTTCCATCTGCCAGAGGAACCACATGCGCTGCTGGGAATAGGACAAGGGGACCGGCTGGCTGCGGTCGACTTTGGCGATGGCAGTCTGTTGGTTGCGCTGGCCCGCCGCCTGGATCAGCCCGACCTGCTGGGCAAAATCGCCCAGCTCGCTGGCTTCGAACAGGGTGCGCAGGGGCAGTTCGACGTCACAGGCCTGGCGGGTGCGGGAGATGATTTGCGTGGCCAGCAACGAGTGCCCGCCGAGTGCGAAAAAGTCATCGCGCAGGCCGATGCGTGGCAGGCCAAGCACCTCGCGCCAGATCGCGGCGATTTGCAGTTGCAAAGGTGTGTGCGGTTCGACGTGTTCGCGGGTTTGCCATACCGGCTCTGGCAAGGCACGCCGGTCGAGCTTGCCGCTGGGGCTCAGGGGCATGGCGTCCAGGCGCATCAGCAGCGCGGGCACCATGTACTCCGGCAACTCGGCGGCCAGGGCAGTTTTGACCCTTTGCTCATCCAGTTCGGTGTCGGCGGTGTAGTAGCCGATCAACTGTGCATCACGCACCAGCACCACGGCCTGGGCAATGCCTACCTGGGCCAGCAGGCGCGCTTCGATTTCTTCCGGCTCCACCCGGAACCCCCGCAGTTTGACCTGCTGATCGAGGCGCCCGAGGTATTCGAGCACGCCATCGGCGTTCCAGCGCGCACGGTCACCGGTGCGATACAAGCGGGTGCCCGCCGCGCCCAGCGGGTCGGCGACAAAACGTTCGGCCGTCAGCCCGGCACGGCCCAGGTAACCCCGCGCCAGGCCGATACCGCCGATGCACAGTTCGCCCGGCACACCGGCCGGCAACGGGTTGAGCTGCTCGTCCAGTACGCGGCAGATCACATTGCCCAACGGCCGGCCAATCGGCGAGCGCTCGCCATCCGAGGCTGCGCACTGCCAGTGGGTGACGTTGATCGCGGTTTCGGTCGGGCCATAGCGGTTGTGCAATTGCACCGCTGGCAAGCGCGCCAGTACGCGGTTACGCAGCTCGGCGGGCAAGGCTTCGCCGCCGGAGAACAGGCGACGCAGGCTGGTGCATTCGGCCACCAGCGGCTCGTCGATAAACAGCTGCAACAGCGGCGGCACGAAGTGCAGCGTGGTCACCCCATGCTCCTGCACAAGCTGCGCGATGCGGTGCGGGTCGCGATGTTCGCCCGGCCCGGCCAATACCAGGCGGCAGCCGGCAATCAATGGCCAGAAGCATTCCCACACCGACACGTCGAAACTGATCGGCGCCTTTTGCATCAGCACATCGGTTTCGTTCAGTTGATAGGTGGCCTGCATCCACTGCAAACGCTCGGCCAGGGCGCCGTGGGTGTTGCCCACGCCTTTGGGTTGGCCGGTGGAACCGGAGGTGTAGATCACGTAGGCGAGGTTAGCGCCATGCAGGTGCAAGCCTGGCGCCTGGGTCGGCCAGCTGTCGAGGTGCAGGCTGTCCATGGCAATCACGCACACGCCTTCGGCGCTGGGCAGTTGGGGCAGCAACGCGGTCTGGGTGAGCAGCAGTTGCACGCCGCTGTCCTTGAGCATGTAGGCCAGGCGTTCGGCGGGGTAATCCGGGTCCAGCGGCACGTAGGCGCCACCGGCCTTGATGATGGCGAGCAGGCCGATCAGCAGTTGCGGCGAACGCTCGGCGGCGATGGCCACGCACACGTCCGGGCCGACGCCTTTGTCGCGCAGGTAATGGGCCAGGCGGTTGGCCTGGGTGTGCAATTGGGCGAATGTCAGGCTGCCGTCCTGCCAGACCAATGCGGTGGCGTCCGACGTCTGTTGGTTGAGCAGCTCGGGCAGCCAGTGCCGGGCCGGCGCGCAGGGGGCCTCGCTCCAGGGTTGCTGTTCGTCAGCCTGCATCAACGGCAGATCGCCGATGGCGTGTTGTGGTTGCGCGCACACAGCGTGAAGTAGATGGATGAAGTGCTCGGCCAGACGCTGGATGGTCGCGCAATCGAACAGCTCGTCGGCGTAGTCGAACGACAGGCTCAAGCGCCCATTGCGGTCTTCTTCGCTGTGCAGTTGCAGGTCGAACTTGGCTTCGCGGCTGTGCCAGGGCAACTCATCGGCCAGCAGGCCCGGCAGGCGGCGCAAGGCACTGAGGTCGCGCTGCTGGTGGTTGAACATGACCTGGAACAGGCCCTGCTCGCGGGCCTGGGGGAAGGCTTCCAGCAGTTGTTCGAAGGGCAGGTCCTGATGGGCCTGGGCGGCCAATGTGGTCTCGCGGGTGGCGGCCAACAGCTGGTTGAACGGCAGGCGCCCGTCCAGCTCGGCGCGCAGCACCAGGGTGTTGATAAAGAAGCCGATCAGGCCCTGGGTTTCATGGCGTGGGCGGTTGGCATTGGGCACGCCGATACGGATGTCGCGCTGGCCGCTGTAGCGATAGAGCAAGGTCTGGAACGTCGCCAGCAGCAGCATGAACGGTGTTGAGTCATGAGCCTGGGCGGTCTGGCGGATCGCCGCACTGAGGCGCGCATCCAGGCGCTGGCTATGGCGCGAGGCGCTGTGCCGATGCTGGGCGGCACGCGGGTGATCGGTGGCCAGGTTCAGGGCCGGATGCTCGTCACCCAACTGCGCTTTCCAGTACGTCAGCTGTCGCTGGCCCTCGCCTTCGGCCAGCCATTGGCGCTGCCAGCTGCCGTAGTCGGCGTATTGCAAGGCCAGCGGCGGCAACTCCAGGGACTGGCCTTGGGCGGCAGCGGCGTACAGGCGCGAGAACTCGTCGATCAGGATATTCAGCGACCAACCGTCGGCAATGATGTGGTGCAAGGTCACCAGCAATTGGTGCTCTTCGTCGTCCAGGCGCACCAGGGTGACCCGCAGCAACGGGCCTGTTTCCAGGTCGAACGGGCTGCGCGCCTGGTCTTCGCGAACCTCTTGCGCACGGGCTTCGCGCTCGGTGTTGGGCAGGTCGCTGAGGTCGATGATCGACAGTTCGAAATCCGCCGTAGCCTCGACACGCTGAAACGCCTGGCCGTCGCGCTCGTAGAAGCGCGTGCGCAGGGCTTCGTGACGCTGGATCAGTTGCTGGAAGCTCTGGCGCAGTGCGTCTTCATCCAGCTCGCCGCGCAGGTGCAAGGCGCCTGGAATGGTGTAGGCGCTGCTGTGAGGGTCCAATTGCCAGGTGATCCACAGGCGGTTCTGTGCCAGGGATTGGGGCAAGTCTTCTTGACGTGACAGCACGTGGATTGCGCCTTGGGCAACACCGCCATCCTGTTGCAGCTGCGCGACGGCCGTGGCGAAGGCGGCGAGGGTCGGCGCTTCGAACAACAGGCGCAGGTTCAGCTCCAGCCCCAGGCTTTCGCGCAGGCGGGCGACCACTTGGGTCGCGGTGATGGAGTTGCCCCCCAGCAGGAAAAAGTGATCGTCGCCCGCCACATGAGCCAGTTGCAGTTGTTCGCACCAGATCGCCGCGATCTGCTGTTGCAGGTCCGATTCCAGCGCCACTTCGCTCGCCTGCCCCGGCTGCCCGGGGAACTGCGCGTAGCTGTCGAGGCTGCCATCGGCATGCCGAATCGCACAGGCGGCACGCTGCACTTTGCCGCTGGAGGTCTTCGGCAAAGCGCCTGGGTTGAGCAGCACCACCACGCTCGGGGCTTGCTGGCAGGCCTCGGCCACGGCTTGGCGGATCGCCTTGATCAGCGCTTCGGGCGGCAGGATTTTCTGCACGCTGCGGCTGATTTCCGCGGCGATGCCGATGCCTTCCAGGCCCTGGTCATTGACCGCAAACGCGGCGACCCGGCCCTTGCGCACCACTTCCACTTCGCGCTCGATGGTCTGTTCGATGTCTTGGGGGTAGAGGTTATGGCCGCGCACGATCAGCAGGTCTTTCAGGCGCCCGGTGATGTACACCTCACCGTCGCGGATAAAACCCAGGTCACCGGTGCGCAACCAGGTGCGGCCAGCATGCTGGACGAAGGTCTTGGCGCTGGCTTGCGGGTTGCGCCAGTAGCCGTGGGCGATGCTCGGGCCCGTGGCCCAGAGTTCGCCGACGCACTGGTCGGGCAGCTCGGTGAGGGTGTGCGGGTCGGCGATCAGCACGGCGTGGTCCGGCTGGCTGGTGCCGCAACTCATGATCGCAGGGCCCTGCCCCGGTTCGGCACGGTTGGCGGCCAGCGCCTGTTCGTCCAGGCGCAGGGCGGGAATGCCACGGCCACGGGTACCGCCGGCGACAAACAGGGTGGCTTCAGCCAGGCCGTAGGAGGCGAAGAAATTATTCGGGGTGAAACCACAGGCCGCGAATTTTTCCGCAAAGCGTTCCAAGGTGTCGAGGCGGATCGGTTCGGAACCCGAATAGGCCACGCGCCAGCGGCTCAAATCCAGGCGCTCCAGGGCCGACTCACTGACCCGTTCGCTGCACAGGCGGTAGGCGAAGTCCGGGCCACCGCTGATGGTACCGCCGTATTCGCTGATCGCCTCCAGCCAGCGCAAAGGTCGGCCAAGGAAGTAGGCCGGCGACATCAACACGCAGGGCACGCCGCTGAAGATCGGTTGCAGCAGGCCGCCGATCAGGCCCATGTCGTGGTACAGCGGCAACCAGCTGACGATCACGTCATCGGGGTTGAGGTCGATGCCAAAACCACGGCGGATCAGCACTTCGTTGGCCACCAGGTTGCCGTGGCTGACTTGCACGCCCTTGGGCAATGCGGTGGAGCCGGAGGTGTATTGCAGGAACGCGATGTCGTCCGCCTTGAGGTCGGGCTCGACCCACTGGTCGGCCTGCTGCGCCTCCAGGGTGTCGACGCTCAACACCTTGGGCGCGTTTTCAATCTGCGCCAGGCCCTCGCTGAGGCTGGCAATGGTCAACAGCAGCCGCGGCTCGGCATCGCTGATGATCGACAGCAGGCGCTCCTGGTGATGACGGCGCGTGGATTCCGGTGGATACGCCGGCACCGCGATCACCCCGGCGTACAGGCAACCAAAGAACGCCGCCACATAGTCCGGGCCACTCGGGAACAGCAACACCGCACGCTCGCCCAGGCCAGCGTTGGCTTGCAAGGCAGCGGCGATGGTGCGGGCGCGTTGGTCGAGGTCGCGATAACTGAGCACCACACTGTGCTCGGCGCTCTCGGCGAGGAAGCGCAACGCCACCTGGTCCGGCGTCTGCGCAGCACGCTGTTGAAGGGACTGGACCAGGGTGCGGGGGAGTTCGAAGGCGTCCATCATGGGGTTCCTGCCTGAAATCGGCTTACGGGAAATTCGGGAAGTCGGTGGGGTTCAGCCGGCGACGAGCTGGCGCGCCGCGCCAATGCGCCAGCGCCCCAGGTGCTCGTCGGCATAGCGACGCACGCAGCGCAGCACGGCGCTTTCGTGCTGCACGAGGAAGAAGTGATGGCCGTCAAACATGTCCAGGGAAAACCCACTGGCGGCGTCGAGTTGCCAGTCGAGCAACTGGTCGGCACGCACGCTGTCTTGCTTGCCACCGAACACATGGATCGGCAGCGCCAGGGGCTGGCGCTCGCCATAGGTGAAACTGCCGCACAGCAGAAAATCGGCGCGCAGGATCGGCAACATCAGTTGCATCAGCTCGGGGTTGGCCAGGGCTTCTTCGGCGGTGCCCTGCAATTCGCGCAGTCGGGCAATCAGTTGGGCATCGGTCTTTTCGACGGCGTACTCGCTCACATCACGACGCGCCGGGCCCGCCGTGCCGGACGCGAACAACGCCAGGGGCGCGGGCAGATTGCGCGCGTTCAGAGCGTGAGCCAATTCAAACGCCAACAACCCGCCAAGGCTGTGGCCGAACAAGGCATAGGGGCCATCCAGATCACGGCTGATTTCTTCAGCAAGCTGCGCGGCCAAGGCCTTGATATCGCGCTGCAATGGCTCGTCCATGCGCATGCCGCGTCCCGGCAATTCCAGCGGGCACACTTGCAGCCAGTCCGGCAGGACCCGGCGCCAGCGAGCGTAGACCGAGGCGCTGGCGCCTGAGTGGGGCAGGCAAAACAGGCGCAGCCGCAGGGACGTACTCATCCCGCGAGGACTCCGAACTGAAACACGCTGAATGCACGATAAAAACCCATCTGGTCCTCCTGCGGGTGCTGATCCTTGGCCGTTGTACTAACGAACCTGTCACCCATGAGAACGGACGGAGCCTTCAAATAATTAGTCGCCGGGGGCGAGCGAGACGTGGTTCACACCTTTGCCCAAGGCATAAGATTAGTTCGTCTTCTCATTTGACAATCATTATCATTAAGCATAATTTGTTGCCCGATATGTAGGAGGCCTCAGCAGGGATGCCCTCCCCTAACCTATTCGCAGCAAGGTGATTTCCATGACGGAACAAGTATCCACAGGCAGGTGCGATTCACCCCTTCTCCAGGCGTTCGTCGACAATCGACTGATTTTGGTGAAGATCGCGGCCCGTATCACCGGGTGCCGCTCCCGCGCCGAAGACGTGGTGCAGGACGCCTACTTCCGGCTGCAGTCGGCGCCGACCATCACCTCATCGTTCAAGGCCCAACTGAGTTATCTGTTTCAGATCGTGCGCAACCTGGCGATCGATCATTACCGCAAGCAGGCCCTGGAGCTCAAATACTCCGGGACCGAAGAGGAAGGCTTGAATGTGGTTATTCACGGCGCTTCACCGGAAACCTCGCACATCAATTTCAACACCCTGGAAAACATCGCCGACGCCCTGACGCAACTGCCCCAGCGCACCCGCTACGCGTTCGAGATGTACCGCTTGCATGGCGTGCCGCAAAAAGACATCGCCAAGGAGCTTGGGGTGTCGCCGACGCTGGTGAACTTCATGATTCGCGACGCGCTGGTGCATTGCCGCAAGGTGTCGGGCAGTCATAGCGATACGTTTGCGCGGCGGGTTTAATGCAGCGCCGACATATGTGGGTAAGGGCTCCACGGAAACTACGATGCGAAGCGAGCCGCTCTTGATCTTGATCTGCTTGTGATCTTGATCTGCTTGTGATCTTGATCTGGCTTTTGATCTTAGGCGCCCCGTTAAACCACGCTGGCCGGAATTCGACAGGGATTTGGGGGGTAAACCGGCAGGGATGCCGGTTTAGCCGCCCCGCGCCATGGATGGCGCGTGGCGGCGGCCCCCCAAATCACTGGCGGATTACGGGCACACCGAGCCTAGGCGAGGTGCCGAGTGGTGGGGCAAGAGCGTTTTGCTTACTTTTGCGCTTTTCAAAAGTGAGCCGCTGTAAAAGCGGAACCCTAAGTAGCCGTTACCGCAGGAATGGATATGTACACGGTCCAACTGTGTTGACTGTCAGGCCGCCACCGCAGGCAAGCCTGGTTCCACATTTTGACTGTGGGGTGTCAGGTAGATAGGTGTCGGCTTTCAGGCCGTCATCGCAGTCAAGCCAGCTCCCACAGTTGCCCCCCCGAGCCCGAAGGATTTTACTTACTAAGACCTCAGGGCACCGGCGTCACATCAATACGATACGGCTCAAAAATCTTCAGCATCTGGCCACTGTCGCGCAGACGCTTGAGCAGTTCGGCAAACGCCGGACCAGTGATCGGTGCCTTGGGCCGCAACAACGCATAGTGGTGATACACCTGGTCAATACGCTCCGACACCAAAAACTGCCCCGCCATGTCTGCGTTGCGCACCATGAAATCACTCAGGTACGAACGGGTAACCAGTGCAATATCCGCACGCCCACGAGCAACCATCAGCAAATTACTGTCATGGGAATAGGTCAACGTCGCGTTGAAACGCTCGGCCATGTTCTTGGGATCGGGATTGAAGTCGGCAAAGGCATAGTGATACCCGCTGAATACCGCCAGGCGCTTACCGGTGAGGTCGGCGAAGTAGCTCTGGTCGCGCCCGGGTTGACGCTGGGCAACGAATATTTCCGCATCTTCCAGCCCCATATCAACACTGGTATGGGCAATATTCTGCCAACCCCAGGACGGGTTTTCGAAGATGGCCATGTCGACCCGGCCTTGCTCGAAGTCACGAAAACGCCGGGGGATCGAGGTAGGCACCACCACGAACTGGTAATCGGTTTGCGCAGCGTTCAACGCCTCGACCAATTGCGGCAGCAACCCGGTGTCGGCGCCTTGTTCAGGGCGTACGGTGTAGGGCGGAAAATGCGCCGCGCCGATTCTCACCAACTGCGCGGCACCGGCCTGCGTCCACGCGGCGGTGCCCAGTGCCCATAAAGTAAGTCCTGCAGCCAGCCGCCATGGCGAAAACATCGAGGCACACACCGTTGAAGAGTTCAATGCCGATAAGCTAGGCGTTTTTACTGGGGGAGACAACTTTCGCCAGCAAATTAATAACTTGCGCCTCAGTCCGACTTCAGCACCATCAACAAGGCCTCTTCGGCCAACTCCTCAAGGGTCAGGCTGCCTTGGGCACGAAACCAGGTGGTGGTCCAGGATAAGGCCCCGGTGAGGAAGCGCCGGGTAATAAACACATCGCCCCGGATGTAGCCAGCGGCCTTGGCCTCGCCCAGTACCTGCAACCAGATCTGCTCATACACGTCACGCAGGGCCAGCACGTGCGCCTGGCCTTCGGCCGACAGCGAGCGCCATTCGTAGACCAGCACCGCCATGGCCTCGCCACTGCCACCCATGATCGACTGCAACTCGCAGCGGATCAGCGCCAGCACGCGTTCGCGCACCGTGCTCGCCTCCTCCAGTGAAGCGCGCATCATCGCGGTGTTGTAATGGATGGTTTCCTCCATCACCGCACGCAATATCTCATCCTTGCTCTTGAAGTGATGAAAGATGCTGCCGGACTGGATGCCCACGGCGCTGGCCAGATCTCGCACAGTGGTGCGCTCGAACCCCTTGTTGCGAAACAGATGAGCTGCGGTTTGCAGCAACTTGCCGCGGGCGCTCTCGGGGTCGGTCAATTGGCCACCATCGACCATGGTGCGCATCACCCCCAGGGCTTTGTGCTCATCCATGCTGCTCTCCTTCACGTCTACTGTCGTCTTGGCCGGCAATTTAGGCCGTGACTGCCACCCAAGCAAGCGCTTGGGTAAAACTTGTGACTGGAGTTTACAAACCAAGCGCTTGCTTGGTAGTCTCGTCACCAGCCCTTGGAGGAAGGATTTCTCATGAGCAAGACGGTACGTATCGGCTGCGCCAGCGCCTTCTGGGGCGACACCTGCACCGCCGCCGCCCAATTGGTGCAGGGCGGTGCCTTGGATTACCTGGTGTTCGATTACCTGGCGGAAGTCACCATGTCGATCCTCGCCGGTGCCCGCCTGAAAGACCCCAAGGCCGGTTACGCCACGGATTTTGTCGAGGTGCTTACGCCCCTGCTGGCGGATATCCAGCGCCAGGGCATCCGGGTGATCAGCAATGCCGGCGGTATCAACCCCCAGGCCTGCGCCGCCGCCCTGCAAGCAGCCTGCGATAACGCCCACATCCCCCTGAAAATCGCCGTGTTGCTCGGCGATGACCTGCATCCTCAACTCAAACAGCTGCCGCCTGTCACCGACCTGTACAACGGCGCCCCGCTGCCGCCCCTGTGCGTGTCCGCCAACGCCTACCTCGGCGCACCGGGCATTGCCCAGGCATTGGGGCTCGGCGCCGATATTGTCATCACCGGCCGGGTGGTCGACAGCGCAGTGGTCAGCGCGGCACTGGTGCATGAATTCAATTGGTCATGGCAGGACTACGATCACCTGGCCCAGGCCGCCCTGGCCGGGCATATCATCGAATGCGGCGCCCAATGCACCGGCGGTAACTTCACCGACTGGCGTGACGTGCCCGACTACGAACACATCGGCTTCCCTATCGTCGAAGTCAGCGCCGACGGCCAGTTCACCGTCAACAAGGTCGAAGGCAGCGGCGGGCTGATCAGCGAACTCAGCGTGGCCGAACAACTGCTGTATGAAATCGGTGACCCGCGCGCCTATGTGCTGCCGGACGTGATCTGCGATTTCAGCCAGGTCAAACTGCAGCAACAAGGCAAACACGCGGTGCGCCTGCACGGCGCCAAGGGCCTGCCACCCACCGACCAGTACAAGGTCAGCGCCACTTACCCCGATGGCTTTCGCTGCACCGCCAGTTGCCTGCTCGCCGGCATCGACGCGGTGGCCAAGGCCGAGCGGGTCAGCCAGGCGCTCATCAACAAGACTTCGGAGCTGTTCAGCCAGCGCGGCTGGGCGCCCTACACCGACGTCAACATCGAACTGCTTGGCAGCGAAGCCACCTACGGCGCCCACGCCCGGCGTGCGGATTGCCGTGAAGTGGTGATGAAGCTGGCGGTGCGGCATCCGAACAAGCAGGCGCTGGTGCTGTTCGCTCGCGAGATCGCCCAGGCGGCCACCGGCATGGCACCGGGGCTGACCGGCATTGTTGGCGGGCGGCCGACGGTGTATCCGCTGATTCGGCTGTTTTCGTTCCTGGTCGACAAATCACGGTGTAGCGTCGCCATCGAGTACCAAGGCCAACGTCATGCCGTCGAGCTGCCCGCCTCCGCGCCTCTGCTCACGCCGGCTGTGCCCATCGAGCCGGCCAAGCCGGAGGGCCGTGCCGATGCCAGTGTGCCGCTGGTGAAACTCGCCGTGGCGCGCTCTGGTGACAAGGGCAACCACAGCAATATTGGCGTGATCGCCCGCCACCCCGACTACCTGCCGTGGATCGCCGAAGCCCTGACCCCGGAGGTGATCGTCGACTGGATGGACCACGTGCTCGACCCGATCCATGGCCGCGTCGAACGCTGGTACTTGCCCGGCAGCCACAGCCTCAACTTCCTGCTGGAAAACGCCCTGGGCGGCGGCGGTATCGCCAGCCTGCGCATCGATCCCCAGGGCAAGGCCTTCGCCCAGCAACTGCTGGAAATCCCCATCGCCGTACCGCAACACATTGCCGATCAACTCACCTAAAGGACCGTTGCCGTGGCCTTCGACTCGATCTTCAAAGCCGACCTGTTCAAGGGGCAAACCGTGATTGTCACCGGAGGCGGCAGTGGCATTGGCCGCTGCACCGCCCATGAGCTGGCGGCCCTTGGTGCCTGCGTGATCCTGGTGGGGCGCAAGCCAGAAAAACTGCAGAAGGTCGCGGCGGAAATTGCTGAAGATGGCGGCGTCGCCCATTGGCATGCCTGTGACATTCGTGAGGAAGAGGCGGTGAAAGCGCTGGTCACGCAGATCCTGCACGACCACGGCCCCATCCATGGCCTGGTGAATAACGCGGGCGGCCAATACCCGTCGCCACTGGCGGCGATCAATCAGAAGGGCTTTGAAACCGTACTGCGCACCAATCTGGTGGGCGGTTTCCTGATGGCGCGGGAAGTGTTCAACCAGTCGATGAGCAAGCACGGTGGCGCGATCGTCAACATGCTCGCCGACATGTGGGGCGGCATGCCCGGCATGGGCCACTCCGGCGCGGCGCGCTCCGGGATGGACAACTTCACCAAGACCGCCGCGTTTGAGTGGGGCTATGCCGGGGTGCGCGTCAACGCCGTGGCGCCTGGCTGGATTGCCTCCAGCGGCATGGACACCTACGAAGGCGCGTTCAAGGCGGTGATTCCCACCCTGCGTGAGCATGTACCGCTCAAGCGCATCGGCACCGAGTCGGAAGTCAGCGCGGCCATCGTCTTCCTGCTCAGCCCGGCTGCGGCCTTTATCAGCGGTAGCACCCTGCGCATCGACGGCGCCGCCAGCCTGGGCAGCCGCGCATGGCCGCTGCACAAGGCGCAGGCGCAGAGCGAGCCATTCAACGGGTTCCACCGCGCCTACCTGCCGGATGTGCTCAAGGCGGAGCAATAACGCCATGCCAGTCATTGAAACCACGATCGACCCTAACAGCCCAGCGTTCGCGCAAAACCGCGAAGCCATGCTGGCGTCCATTGCCCAGCTACGCCAACTGGAACACACCCTGCTGGCCAAGGCCCAGGAAGCCAAGCCCAAGTTCGACAAGCGCGGCCAATTGCTGCCCCGTGAGCGCCTCAACCTGCTGCTGGACCCCGGCGCGCCTTTCCTGGAGCTGGCCAGTCTGGCCGGCTACAAACTCCACGACGACAAGGACGGTAGCGCCGCCGGTGGCGGGCTGATCGCTGGTATCGGCTATGTCAGCGGCGTGCGCATGCTGGTGGTGGCCAACAACAGCGCGATCAAAGGCGGCACCATTTCCCCCTCCGGGCTGAAAAAATCCCTGCGCCTGCAACAGATCGCCATGGAGAACAAACTGCCAGTGGTGACCCTCGCCGAAAGCGGCGGCGCCAACCTCAACTACGCAGCCGAGATTTTCGTCGAAGGCGCGCGCAGCTTTGCCAACCAGGCACGCATGTCCGCCATGGGCTTGCCGCAGATCACCGTGGTGCACGGCTCGGCCACGGCCGGCGGTGCGTATCAGCCGGGCCTCTCGGATTACGTGGTGGTGGTGCGCGGCAAGGCCAAGCTGTTCCTCGCCGGGCCACCGTTGCTCAAGGCCGCCACCGGCGAAGTCGCCACCGATGAAGAACTGGGGGGTGCGCAGATGCACGCGCAAACCGCAGGCACCGCTGAGTACCTGGCCCAAGACGATGCCGACGGCGTGCGCATCGTGCGTGAAATTGTGGGCCTGCTGCCCTGGAATGACCGCTTGCCGCACGCGCCACCCCGCGCCTATCGCGAACCGCTGTACCCGATTGAAGAGCTGTTGGGGCTGATCCCCGATGACCCGAAAAAGCCCTATGACGTGCGCGAAATCCTGGCGCGCCTGGCCGACGGTTCCAACCTGCTGGAATTCAAGGGCGAGTTCGACCCCCACACCGTCTGCGCCCATCTGCATATCCAGGGGCGCGCCGTGGGAGTGATCGGCAATAACGGTCCCATCACCCCAAAGGGCGCGAGCAAGGCCGCGCAGTTTATCCAGCTGTGCGACCAGAGCCGTACGCCGCTGCTGTTCTTGCATAACACCACCGGCTTCATGGTGGGCACCGAGTCGGAACAGCAAGGGGTGATCAAGCACGGCGCGAAGATGATCCAGGCGGTGGCCAATGCCCGCGTGCCTAAACTCACCATCGTGGTCGGGGGTTCCTACGGTGCCGGCAACTACGCCATGTGCGGCCGCGGCCTGGACCCGCGCTTTATCTTCGCCTGGCCCAACAGCCGCACCGCGGTGATGGGCGGCGCACAAGCGGGCAAGGTGCTGCGCATTGTCACCGAGGCCAAGCAACTCAAGGACGGCCTGGTGCCCGACCCCAAAGTGCTCGACATGCTCGAACAGGTCACCGCGCAGAAGCTCGACAGCCAGTCCACCGCCCTCTACGGCAGCGCCAACCTGTGGGACGACGGGCTGATTGATCCACGGGATACCCGCACCTTGCTCGGGTTTGTGCTGGATATCTGTCACGAAGCCGAACTGCGGCAACTGCAACCGAACAGCTTTGGCGTGGCGCGCTGATCGTTCCCACGCTCCGCGTGGGAATGCAAACCAGGACGCTCCGCGTCCCAACAGGGCGAACAATAAAAATGATCTTCACCCAGGAACACCAGGAACTGCGCCGCACCGTGCGCGCCTTCGTCGACCGCGAGATCAACCCGTACGTGGATGAATGGGAAAAAGCCGGGCGCTTCCCCATTCACGAAATCTTCCGCAAGGCCGGCGACCTCGGCCTGCTGGGCATCTCCAAACCGGAAAAATTCGGCGGCATGGGCCTGGACTACAGCTACTCCATTGTCGCCGCCGAAGAGTTCGGCACCATCCGCTGCGGCGGCATCCCCATGTCCATTGGTGTGCAGACCGATATGTGCACTCCGGCCCTGGCGCGCTTCGGCTCCGATGAACTGCGCGAAGAGTTCCTGCGCCCGGCCATCAGCGGCGAACAAGTGGGCTGCATCGGCGTCTCGGAAACCGGCGCCGGCTCCGACGTGGCCGGGCTCAAGACCCATGCGCGCAAGGACGGCGACGACTACGTGATCAATGGCAGCAAGATGTGGATCACCAATTCGCCCAGCGCTGACTTCATCTGCCTGCTGGCCAACACCTCGGACGACAAGCCGCACATCAACAAATCCCTGATCATGGTGCCGATGAACAGCCCCGGCATCAGCGTCAGCCCGCCGTTGGAAAAACTCGGCATGCACAGCTCCGAGACCGCCCAGGTGTTTTTCGACGGCGTGCGCGTACCGCAACGCAACCGCATCGGCCACGAAGGCGCGGGCTTCATGATGCAGATGTTGCAGTTCCAGGAGGAACGCCTGTTTGGCGCGGCCAATATGATCAAGGGCCTGGAGTACTGCATCGACAGCACCATCGAATACTGCAAGGAGCGCCAAACCTTCGGCAAGGCGTTGATCGACAACCAGGTGATCCACTTCCGCCTGGCGGAACTGGCCACCGAAATCGAATGCCTGCGCGCCTTGGTCTACCAGGCCACCGAGCAGTACATCAAGGGCCAGGACGTCACGCGGCTGGCCTCCATGGCCAAACTCAAGGCCGGGCGCCTGGGCCGTGAGGTCAGCGACAGCTGCCTGCAATATTGGGGCGGCATGGGCTTCATGTGGGACAACCCGGTGGCCCGCGCCTATCGCGACGTGCGCCTGGTGTCGATTGGCGGCGGTGCCGACGAAATCATGCTGGGCATCATCTGCAAACTGATGGGCACCCTGCCCGGTAAAAAGCCATGAGCACCTTGCTGCTAGAAGCCCACAACGGCGTGCTGCATATCACCCTCAACCGGCCCGAATGCCGCAATGCAATGAGCCTTGAAATGGTCAATGAGCTGCGCGCGGTACTGGCGCAGTTGGACAGCCAGGTGCGCGCCGTGGTGATCAGCGGCGCGGGCGGGCATTTTTGCGCGGGGGCCGATGTGAAGGACCTGGTCAGCGCGGGGGATCAACTGCAAGCGTTGAACCGCGCATTTGGCACCTTGCTGCAAGAGGTGCAGGCACTGACACCCGTGGTGATCGCGGTGCTGCAAGGCGCGGTGCTGGGCGGTGGGTTCGGGCTGGCGTGCGTGAGTGATATTGCGATTGCAGAGGGCCAGGCGCAGTTTGGCTTGCCCGAGACCCGCCTGGGCTTGTTGCCGGCGCAGATTGCGCCGTTTGTGGTCAAGCGTATTGGCCTTACTCACACGCGGCGCCTGGCGCTGACGGCGGCGCGGTTTGATGGGGTGGAGGCTGGGCGGCTGGGAGTGGTGCATTTTGTCGAGCACGACGCCCAGGCATTGGCGCAGCGGGTGGATGAGGTATTGGGGCAGGTGTTGCAGTGTGCGCCGGGGGCGAACGCACGGACTAAAGCGCTGTTGCTGGCCAGTGTGGATGAGCCCCTTGAGGCCGTGCTGGATCGCGGGGCGCAGTGGTTTGCCGAGGCGGTGAGGAGCGAAGAAGGGGTCGAGGGGACGCAGGCGTTTGTGCAGAAGCGAAAGCCGAGTTGGTCTCGATGACGCCATCGCAGGCAAGCCAGCTCCCACAGGGGGAGACATTTCAAATGTGGGAGCTGGCTTGCCTGCGAAGAAGCCCCAACACACGCCACATCCACCAAGGGATAACCCAATGCCCGCATTCACCAAGATCCTGATCGCCAACCGCGGTGAAATCGCCTGCCGCATCCAGCGCACTGCCCAGGCCCTCGGCTACCGCACCGTGGCCGTGTACAGCGACGCGGATACCGATGCCCTGCACGTGCAGATGGCCGACGAAGCCGTACACATCGGCCCGGCGCCCGTACAACAGTCCTACCTGAACACAGAGGCCATCCTCGCCGCCGCCCAACTGACCGGCGCCGACGCCATTCACCCCGGCTACGGCTTCCTCTCGGAAAACCCCGACTTTGCCCGCGCCTGCCAGCAGGCCACGCTCACCTTCATCGGCCCCAGCGCCGAGGCGATCGAACTGATGGGCAGCAAACGCCTGTCCAAACTCGCCATGCTCGACGCCGGCGTACCTTGCATCGCCGGTTATCAAGGCAGTGCCCAGGACGATGCCACCCTGCAACGGGAAGCCGAACGCATCGGCTTCCCACTGATGATCAAGGCCAGCGCCGGTGGCGGTGGGCGTGGCATGCGCCTGGTGCACCAGCGCGAACAGCTGCTGGAGCAACTGCGCACCGCACGCTCGGAAGCCATGAATGCGTTCGGCAGCGACGAGTTGATCCTCGAACAGGCGCTGATCGACCCGCGCCACGTGGAAGTGCAGCTGTTCGGCGACAGCCATGGCAACCTCATTTACCTCGGCGAACGCGACTGTTCGATACAGCGCCGCCATCAGAAAGTCATTGAAGAAGCGCCCTGCCCCGTGATGACGCCCGATCTGCGCCAGGCCATGGGCGAAGCCGCGCTCAAGGCCGGGCGGGCGGTGAGCTATGTAGGTGCCGGCACCGTGGAGTTTCTGCTCGACCGCAACGGCCAGTTTTATTTCCTGGAAATGAACACGCGCCTGCAAGTCGAACACCCCGTCACCGAGATGATTACCGGCCTCGACCTGGTGGACTGGCAGTTGCAGATCGCCGCCGGCCAACCGCTGCCACTCACCCAATCACAGGTGACCCTGACCGGCCACGCCATGGAAGTACGCCTGTACGCCGAAGACCCGGCCCAGGGCTTCCTGCCGCAAACCGGTGACGTGTTGCGTTGGGAACCAGCCCCCGGCGTACGCATCGACCATGGATTGCTTGAAGGCCAAACCGTCAGCCCGTTCTACGACCCGATGCTGGGCAAGATCATCGCCCACGGCGCCAGCCGCGAAGAAGCCCGGCGAAAACTGCTGCGGGCCGTGGAAGACAGCGTATTGCTGGGCGTGGCGACCAACCAGCGTTTGCTCATCGACCTGCTCAAGCACCCGGACTTTATCAATGGCGACTTCAGCACGGGGTTGATCGCCGAACACTTCAGCGTCATCCCACAGCAGACGGCGACCGCTGAACAGCTCAAGCTGGCCGCCGCGCTGTTTTATCAACACAGCGCCAACCAGCACACCCAAACACTTGCGCGCTGGCGCAATACGGCGAGTGTCCCCGTAACGTACCGTCTGGAGGCCAACGGCCAACTCCACAGCGTCAGCGTTGACGACCTGCAACTCACCACCGACGGCCGTCACGCCAGCCTCGTCATCAAGGGGGGCCGCCGCCGCATCGCTTATCACCTGGACGGCAACCGGCTATGGCTACCAGGGCTGACCGTCACAGACCGCACCCAGCAAGTCGCCAGCCGCCAGGCCGACGCCAGCAGCGGCACGGTCCAGGCGCCCATGGACGGCGCCATCGTCGATATACGGGTGTGCGTCGGTGAGACCGTCAGCAAAGGCCAACTGTTGCTGGTGCTCGAAGCGATGAAAATGGAGCACCCGTTGAAGGCCGGCATCGATGGCACCGTCAAGGAGATGCGCGTCATGACGGGCGACCAGGTGCGCAACCGTCAGGTTTTGCTGGAGATCGAATAACGCCCCTAGGCGGAACTACAGGGCCGGGCTACGCTCTATCCCCATCAGGAAGGGACGAGTACGGGAACCTGCACATGCCTCATTGGCTGATTATTGACCTTGAAGCCACAACGGATGACGGCGGCTGGCCCGTGACAGAGATGGAAGTCATCGAGATCGGCGCCAGCCTGGTCAACCGCCAGGGCCGCGAACTGGACCACTTCCAGCGCTTTGTGCGGCCCTTGCGCCGGCCATTGCTGACACCCTTTTGCCGCAAACTCACCCATATCACCCAGGCCAATATCGACATGGCCGCGCCGATCACCGAGGTGTGGCCGCTGTTCGAGCGCTGGCTGGGCCAACATCAGCCACGCCTGGAAGGCTGGGCCAGTTGGGGTGACTATGATCGCGTGCAGCTTGAGCTGGAGTGGCAGCGCCATGGCCTCGCTAGCGCCTTGGGCGACACCCCGCATGTGAACCTCAAGCAACGCTTTGCCAAGGCCCGGCGCCTGGACAAGCCGCTGGGGCTCAATGGTGCGCTGCAATTGGCCGGAATGCAGTTCAATGGCCAGCAGCATCGCGCCCTGGAGGATGCACGCAACACCGCACGCCTGCTGCCGCTGATATTGCCGGTCTAGGCAGCGTCCACAGCCTTGGGCATACTGGCCAGCCATTTTCCTTTGATGCTGCCCACCTGCACCAACGAAATCCTGTGGCGAGCAAGCTTGCTTGCGCTGGGGTGCGAAGCTCCCCCAAAAAACGGGGACTGCTACGCAGTCAACGGGAGCAAGCTCCCTCGCCACAGAAGCCCGCGCCTGCAGTGATGAGCGTAAGCATCCATCTTTTCCGAGGATTCACCCATGTTCAAAGTCAACGAGTACTTCGACGGCACCGTCAAGTCGATCGCTTTCGGCACCGCAGAAGGGCCGGCGACCATCGGCGTGATGGCTCCGGGTGAATACGAATTCGGCACCGCCCAACGTGAAATCATGCACGTGGTCTCCGGCGCCCTGACCGTGAAGCTGCCCGACAGCAGCGACTGGGAAACCTTCGCTGCCGGCAGCCAGTTCAACGTACCGGCCAACAGCAAGTTCCAGTTGAAGGTTGCGGTGGACACCGCCTACCTGTGTGAATACCGCGGCTAAGCGGTACCCGGCACACAAAAAGCCCGTCTCCCACGAGACGGGCTTTTTTATTCCAGCACCGTTACCGGCATGCCGACTTCCAGGCGCCCGATGCCATCGTTGACCAGGTTCTGGCCGAACATCGCGCCCTTTTCGGTCTGGCGGTAGGTTTGCAGCGTCGCGAAAGGCTCGCGGTCGGGGCTGCGCTCACCGGTCTGGGGGTCGACTGTGGTGAGGATGCACCGCGAGCACGGCTTGACCACCCGAAACTCCACGTCGCCGATGCGCAAGCGCTTCCAGCCGTCTTCGGCGAAAGCCTCGGCGCCCTCGATGACCAGGTTGGGACGAAAACGCAGCATCTGCATCGGGCGGCCGATCTTTTCACACAAGTCGTCGAGGGAGCCCTGGCCGATCAACAGCAACGGGTAGCCGTCAGCGAAGCCGACCTTGTCGTCATCCTTGCCATACCCGGCTTCGGTGGTGCGCGCACGTTCCAGGGGCAGTTGCACCAAGCGCGTCGGCTTGCCAATGAATGCACTGACCCAGGCCGCGGCCTCATCGCCAGCATCCGGCACACGCAGGGTGTCGCGCCAGATGGTCACACCACGCAGTTCGCTGGCGCTGCCCGGCAATGCCACATCCAATGGCGCGTAGCCCGGCGAACTCAGGGTCAGGCCCCCGCTGCTGTTCCACAACGCCGAGAGCTGGCTCATCTTCGCCACGGCCCGTTGCGTCAGGAACCGCCCGCTGGCTTCATCCACCAGCATCCAGCGTCGATCCCCGTCCAACCCGAGTTTATCCAGGCCAATCTGCTGCAAGGCTTCGGCCTTGCCGGACTTCAAGGGGTAACGGTACAACGCGCTGAGACGCAGCATGGGCCTGCCTTCCTAGGAAACAAAGTGTCATCCTAAAGTCAGGCGGGCATTTCGTCCAACATCAGTCGCTGGCGTACCACGTCCACCAGCTTGTCCGGCTGGAATTTGGAGAGGAAATTGTCGCAGCCGACCTTTTTGACCATCGAGTCATTGAAGCTGCCCGACAGCGAGGTGTGCATCACCACGTACAGACCACGCAGGCGCGGGTCGTTGCGGATTTCGGTAGTGAGACGGTAGCCATCCATCTCGGGCATTTCGGCGTCGGTGAAGATCATCAGCAGTTTGTCGGTCATCACCTGGCCGCTGTCGGCCCAAGCCTTGAGCATGTTCAGTGCCTTGAGACCGTCGCTGGCGACGTGCATCTTCACGCCCAACTGGCCCAGGGTGTCACGCAACTGCGACAACGCCACGTTGGAATCATCCACCAGAAGCACTTCGCGGCCACGGGCACGCTCCAGCACCGGGTCTTCAAGTTTGTCCCGGGAGACCTTGGCGTTGTAGGGCACGATCTCGGCGAGGACTTTTTCCACGTCGATGATTTCCACCAGTTGCTCATCGACCTTGCTGATGGCGGTGAGGTAGTGCTGGCGACCGGCGCTGGTCGGCGGCGGCAGGATGGCTTCCCAGTTCATGTTGACGATGCGGTCGACACCGCCCACCAGGAACGCCTGCACCGAGCGATTATATTCGGTGACGATAATGGTGCTGTTGGGGCCCGGCACCAAAGGACGCATGCCGATGGCCTGGGACAGATCGATCACCGGCAGGGTCTGGCCACGCAGGTTGACCACCCCACACACGAACGGGTGGCGCTGGGGCATCAGGGTCAGCTTGGGCAACTGCAGCACTTCCTGCACTTTGAACACGTTGATCGCGAACAACTGCCGTCCGAAGAGGCGGAACATGAGAATTTCCAGGCGATTCTCACCCACCAATTGCGTGCGTTGATCTACCGTGTCGAGAATGCCGGCCATTAAAAGCTCCTGGTGTACACGCCGCAGGCGCGTGAAAGGGTATGCAGCTGTATAAGCACGTTATCGGCGGCAAGCGCCGGACCTTGACCCCAATAAAATGCCATGTAAATCCATTGATGTCACACTGACATCATGCTTTACTGCTTGGGCCCTTGATGCTCTATCAAGCCGCCTTGCGCGACAGTCGAATTGACGTGCAGTTCCACCACATAGGGGATTCCCCTATACGCAATCAGGCCCAACCTGATATTCGCGATATCTAATAGCCATTAATGTGACGCCATTCTCATTGCATGAATGGAGTCAGGCTTTTGTTTGCCCACCCAAGCCCTTGGTCTACGGGCCTTTCAGGCACTCACGTATCGGCAACTGAAGTTGCGTCATCCCGCCTAACAGCGGTTAAAGGCGGCATTCGTGAGTTTTTCAATAAACGTCCTACTGGATTATCGGAAGCAACCTACACGCCCCAGTCGTATTTCAGCGCTAGTTTTAAGCCATTCACCCGGTGCGACATCTCATCACCCGACCTTAAGTTGTGGAGACTTGCATGATGAATAGCGCGAACGAATGGCAAACCGCGCTTCCCGAGTTTTTGCTGGAAGCCGAAATGCTGCTGGCCAAGTCCGAGGAATGCCTGAACCACCTGCATTTGATCCGCAATGACAGCGACGCCATCGACTGCATGAAAACCAGCTTGGCCAAACTGGCAGAAAAAGCCGATGGCCTGGCCTTGCAGGCGATCAGCGAGTTCTCCCGGCATATTCAATACCTGATCGCCAATGCCGTGAGCCCGGTGCAACTGCATGACCAGGCCCTGGAGGCGTTGCACGACTGCCTGAGGTTACTGGCTTGGCAACTGGAGCTGATTGACATCCGTACCGGGGAACTGGGCCTGGATGACAGTGAGCAAACTTCGCTGATTGCCACGGTGACCTCGCAGATTCCGCAAAAAGACTACGGCCATCAGCAGCGTCTACAGCAGAGGTCTTAAACCAAGGAGAGGTCGTATTTAATACCCGTGTTATCTAAAAGCGACCGTTTAAGCCAAAGATGAAACACTTCTAGAGACTGAAGAAATATCAATTAGCCAGCACCTTAAAATTGTACAAATCAGTCTAACTAATACAACTCAAGAGCGCTGGCCTGACCGTCAGGGCATTGACGTGGTTAATATATCGAGGGAGGAATATGCCAGGCGACCAACGGTAATAGTGGTGGTACCATGCCCCGCTCGAAATGAAGCAACTTCATTATGGATAACCACGATCCGGCACCGCACTCTCGACAGAGCCCAGTCAACCGCCGTGACCGGTCTTCGCGCAGTGAACCCTCATTGGCTCCATCCGCTATGTACGCCAGCCTCAAGTCACTCATCGCAAGGTTCGTGTCCCGCCGCCATGCGCGCCCCCTCATCCTTGCCCTGTGCCTGTGCTCACTGCTGGTCAGCCTGTGGGTTTACCTGCAAGGCGCGCCGCTGCCACTAGTGATTGTGTTGCTCAACCTGGTCACGTTGGCAGTGGTCGCCCTGCACCAGTGGCGCTCGCGCAAAGCCATCAAGTTCCAGCCCCAGGAGCTGGCCGACCGCCTGCTGCAAGTCCAGGAAAACGAACGCCACCGCCTCAGCCGCGAGCTGCACGATGACATCGGCCAACTGCTGACCGCCGCCAAGTTGCAGAGCGAATGGTTGCAGCGTCGACTGCCCCAAGACCTGCAAATTCATTGCTCGGTGCTGTGCAATACGCTCAATGAAACCCTGGCCAAGGTGCGCGACGTGTCCGCCATTCTCAACCCTCGCCAACTGGCAAGCCTGGGGCTGGAAGCCAGCCTGCGCGCGCACCTGCTCAAGGCCCTGGAAAATACCCAGGTGTGCTGGAGTCTGGAGTGCCAGCAACGCCTCACCGGCATTCCCGAAGAAATGGCCGTGGCGGCCTTTCGCATCACCCAGGAAGCGGTCACCAACATGCTGCGCCATGCGAAGGCACACAACCTGCTGGTGCGCCTGCAACGCTTGCCGGAAGGGCTGTCCCTGACGATATGCGATGACGGTCAGGGCTTCGCACCTGCCGCCGACCCCGGCAAGGAAGGCCAACGGGGCATGGCCGGCATGTGCGAACGGGCCCACCAGTTGGGCGGCACCGTGTCCGTCAGCAGCCAGCCGGGCAACGGCACACGCATCCACGCACTTTTCCCCTGGGCCCCCCGCGCCCTCGAACGGGCCAGTGCCCATAAGGTTCTCCGGTGACCTGCAACCTGCTCCTGGTCGATGACCATGCCTTGATCCGCGCCGGCGTGCGCGCGCTGATCCTGGATATCCCCGGCTACGCCGTCGTTGGCGAGGCCAGTGACGGCGCGCAACTGCTTGAGAAATTCTGCGCCCTGCAGCCCGACATTGTGCTGCTGGACCTGTCGATGAAACACACCGGGGGCCTGGATGCCTTGCAGCAACTCAAGCGCGCCTACCCCAAGTGCAAAGTGCTGATCCTGTCGATGCACACCGATCCCGAGATGATCATGCGCGCCCTGGAGTCTGGTGCCCACGGCTACCTGCTCAAGGACACCACCGCCAACGAGCTGGAACATGCCCTGCTGGCCCTGCGTAACAACGAACGCTACCTGAGCCCCGCCATCGCCCACACAGTGATCAACCAGGCGCTGATCCGTAGCCAGGCCCCCAGTGCGCCTGTCGCCCACAGCCACAGCCTGACGGCGCGGCAACTGGAAATCCTGCGCTTGATCGTGCGCGGCAAATCCACCCGGGAAATTGCCCACGGCCTGGGCCTGAGCATCAAGACTGTCGAAGCCCACCGCTCGCAGATCATGAAGCGCTTGCAGATTTTTGACGTGGCGGGCCTGGTGTTATTTGCCGTGCGTGAGCAGATCATCAGCCTGGACGACTAACGGCGAACCCAGCGGCAAGTGCACGCGCAGGGCCTTGGGCAGCGCCTCGAAGTGCAGGTCGTCGCCTTCCAGCGGCTCGCCGTCGAGGTTGATGTACAAGCCTTGTGCGACCTTGATCTTCACCCACGGCAAGCGTGCGCGCACGAACATGGTGTCCAGGCCCCAGCCGTTGTTCATCAACTCACGCAACGTGCCCACCACTTCCTGGGGCGCCGGCAGGATGCTGACATCCAACAGCCCGTCATCAGCCAATGCACCGGGGCACAGCACATGCCCGCCACCGGCCTGGCGACCGTTACCGATGCCCAGCGCGAGCAACTCGCCTTTCCAATGGAAATCCGGGCCTTCCAATTCACCGTAGGCGGCTTTCAATTCACTGAAGCGGGTTAAACCGGTAAACAGGTACGCGGCACCGCCCAGGACCTTCTTCAGGTCTTCGGACGTGTTGGCCGTGACCTGGCTGCCAAAACCACCGGTGGCCATGTTCAGGAAGATTTGCCCACCGACCTGGCCCAGGTCAATCGCCTTGGGCTGTACGTCCAGCAAGGCCAGGGCGCCTGCCGGCTCCAACGGCACGCCGGCGGCCTTGGCGAAATCATTGGCGGTGCCCAGGGGCATCAGCACCAGGCTGGCGTCGGTGTTGGCATGGGCCATGGCTTCGGCCACATCGCGCAAGGTGCCGTCGCCACCGCCGGCAATGATATGGGTGTACCCCTCGGCCAGGGCTTCATTGACCAGTCGCCGGGCATCGCCGCCCTCCCAGGTCACCCGCACCGCCAACTCCCCACCCTGCTCACGCCGCGACAGCACAGCAGCGCGCACATCCTCGTTGAGGGCTTGTTTGCCGTGGAGGATCAACAGGGCTTTGGGGGCGGTCATTTGGGAGAATCTCCTGGGTCAAGGTGCTTGAAGGATGTTGACCTTTGGGGAACAGGAAAAGTCTGTGGCTGGAGAAAATTGATTGAGGTATGCAGATCAAAATGTGGGCTGTCAGGCAGATAGATGTCGGCTGGCAGGCCGTCATCGCAGGCAAGCCAGCTCCCACAGTTGGATCGTTGGGCGCAAGGTAGAGAAGCGTCGGCTGCCAGGCCGCTATCGAGAATCAGCCCTTGTGCAACTTACTCATCAACTGCGCCTCAGCCTGGGTCAGCCCACACGACTGCGTCAGCTCATCCACCGTCGCCCCCATGCCGACCAGCTTGGCCGCCTGGGCAAACGACAGGTTCGACGGATCACGCTGCTCCAACTGCACCAACCTGTCGGGCAACGGCGCGAGAATCGCGCGCAGTTCATGCACTTCATCCCCCACCCGCACCGCACTTTGCTGGAAGTGATCAACACGCTTGACCAGTTCCAGAATGCGCCGGTCGCGCACCGCATCGCGCTCGGCCTGTTGCAAGGCCGACTCCCGCTGCTGGCGCATATAGCGCAGCACAAACGCCAAGGTCCCGGCCCACAACAGGGCCAGGACAATCACCGCTGCCTCAAGGAACAATCAGATGCTCTCCAGTTCCGACCATTCTTCTTCGCTCATCATCTTGTCCAGCTCAACCAGAATCAGCAGCTCGCCGTTCTTGTTGCACACGCCCTGGATGAACTTGGCCGACTCTTCGTTACCCACGTTCGGTGCGGTTTCCACTTCCGATTGGCGCAGGTAAACCACCTCGGCCACGCTGTCGACCAGGATGCCAACCACTTGCTTGTCGGCTTCGATGATCACGATACGGGTGTTGTCGCTGACTTCAACCGTGTCCAGGCCGAACCGCTGACGGGTGTCGATCACCGTCACCACGTTGCCGCGCAGGTTGATGATGCCCAGCACGTAGCTTGGCGCGCCTGGAACCGGGGCGATCTCGGTGTAGCGCAACACTTCCTGCACGCGCATCACGTTGATGCCGTAGGTTTCGTTGTCCAGCTTGAAGGTCACCCATTGCAGGATCGGATCATCCAAACCTTGTGCGGACGCTGACTTGTTCATTCATCTGACCCCTTCAAATGCCGCTATCGACGGCGTGTGTGCACGTAGGCCGCGCAACCGCACGGCCCTTATTGTTCAATCAACTGCGTTTGTTCTGTGGCATTGCCTTCACCGCACCGCTGGCGATCAACTCGGCCAGTTCGGCGACATCCAGCAACGCGCACATGTGTTCAATCACCGTGCCCGCCAGCCACGGCCGCTGGCCGCGGTGGCTGCGCCATTTGATTTCATTGGGGTCCAGGCGCAACGAGCGGCTGACTTGATGCACCGCCAGCCCCCACTCGTAGCCCTGCACCGAGATCACGTATTGCAGGCCCTGGCGAAAATCATCGCGGTAGCGGTCGGGCATCACCCAACGCGCCGTATCCAGCACCTTGAGGTTGCCGGCCTGGCTGGGCAGGATGCCGAGGAACCACTCCGGCTGCCCGAACAGCGGCGTCAGCTCCTGGCCTTCCAGGGAATAGATCGAGCCCAGGCACACCAGCGGCACCGCCAGGGTCAACCCGGCGACGTCGAACAGCAGGCACTCGAACGGCTCGGCAGCCCACGAGGGGCGACCGTCGCCCGTCACCGGTGGCGGCGTGATGCTGGGCGGCAAGTGCACGTCCACCAGCGGTTCAACCACCGGGGGCGCCACCACTGCCGGGGCGCTCGGCACCACCACGGGCGCCTCCACCCCCTGCGCATCCCGTGCCTGCTCTTCCATCACCGCCTGCTGGAATTCATCCAGCGGGCTTTCGGGTTCGACAGCAGGCTCAAGTACCAGAATCGGTTCTGGCAGTTCCTCGGCCGTCGCATCCTGCAGCAAGGCATCCAGGTAGGATTCCAGTGCCAGTTGCGGGCGGGTCTTGAATTCGACAGGACGGTTCATCACGCCACCTGCGCCACAAGTTGTTGCGACAGCAGGTGCTTGAGCAACGCACGGTAGGCCAGCACGCCACGGCTCTTGCCGTCGAACTGCGACGGTGTGAGCCCGGCACGGCTGGCGTCACGCAGGCGCGTGTCCACCGGGATGTAACCGTTCCAGATAGTGTCCGGGTAGGCATCGCGCAATACGCGCAAGGTGCCGAGGGACGCCTGGGTGCGACGGTCGAACAAGGTCGGCACGATGCTGAACGGCAGCGCCTGCTTGCGCGAACGGTTGATCATCGCCAGGGTGCTGACCATACGCTCCAGGCCCTTGACCGCCAGGTGCTCGGTCTGCACCGGGATCACCAATTGCTGGCTGGCCGCCAACGCGTTGACCATCAGCACGCCGAGCAACGGCGGGCTGTCAATGATCGCGTAATCGAAGTCCTGCCACAGCTGCGCCAGGGTCTTGGCGATCACCAGACCCAGGCCGCTCTGGCCTGGCGACTGGCGCTCCAGCGTGGCCAGGGCGGTGCTCGACGGCAGCAGGGAAATACTTTCGTTGCTGGTGGGCAACAGCAGTTGCCCAGGCAGATCCGCCGGCACGCTGCCCTTGTGCAAAAACAGGTCATAGCAGCTATGTTCCAGCGCATCCGGGTCGTAGCCGAAATAGCTGGTCATGGAACCGTGGGGGTCCAGGTCGACCACGACCACACGCTTGCCCGCTTCGGCCAGCAAACCGGCCAAGGCGATGGAAGTGGTGGTCTTGCCGACTCCACCCTTTTGATTGGCAACTGCCCAGACTCTCATTCGGTTGGTTCCTCCCGGCGGGCACAGGCGCGACCGAGACATTGCATACGGTTATTGAGCCAGCGACGGAGAATTGACGTTACTCGGTCGGACCGGCGGTTTGACAACGGGCGGTGCAGTTTGTGTGCCAGCACGCTTCAACGCCGCATCCGGGGTGGCATTGGCGGTACCGGTACCGGTCAGGCTGCGACGCACATCCAGGTTGCGCGAGACCACCAGCACCACCCGGCGGTTACGGGCACGGCCTTCCACCGTGGCGTTATTGGCCACCGGCTGGAATTCACCATAGCCCACCGACGCCAGGCGCTGGGGGTTCACGCCCTGCATGGCCAACATGCGCACGATGCTCGATGCGCGGGCCGAGGACAGTTCCCAGTTGGTCGGGTACTGCGCAGTGCTGATGGGGAAATTGTCGGTGAAGCCTTCCACGTGGATCGGGTTTTCAAACGGTTTGAGGATCGCCGCCACCTTGTCGATGATCGTGAACGCCTGGTCACTGGGCAACGCATCGGCACTGGCGAACAACAGACTGGAGTTCAGCTCGATCTCCACCCACAACTCATTGCCGCGCACGGTCATCTGGTTGGAGCTGATCAGGTCGCCAAAGGCGGCACTGATATCGTCGGCGATACTTTTGAGCGGGTCGCTGGTGCCTTGGATGCCGGCGGCGGTTTCATCACTGTCATTGACCAGGGGCTTGGCCGGGGTCACCGTCTTGGGCCGCTCTTCGCCGATGGGGATCGGCTTGAGCGCCCGCTCGGCATCGTTGAACACGCCGACCAGCGCCTGGGAAATGATCTTGTACTTGCCTTCGTTGATCGACGAGATCGAGTACATCACCACGAAAAACGCGAACAGCAAGGTGATGAAGTCCGCGTAGGACACCAGCCAGCGTTCGTGGTTGACGTGCTCTTCAGGCTCGCGACGGCGACGGCTCACAGGCAAATACCTCCCTGACCGCTATTGGCCGCTTTACTGTGGCGAGCGAGCTTGCTCGCGCTGGGGCGCGAAGCGGCCCCCATCCAGGCAACGCGTTTGTTCAGACAGATTGCGGTACCTGGTTTTGGGGCTGCTTCGCAGCCCAGCGCGAGCAAGCTCGCTCGCCACATAAAGCTCACTGGCCACAGGTCAATGTGCATACCCATCAATCCATGAAGCCCTGAAGCTTCAATTCGATGGAGCGCGGGTTTTCGCCCTCGGCAATCGACAGGATGCCTTCGAGCAACATTTCGCGATAACGCGACTGGCGCATGGCAATCGACTTGAGCTTGCTGGCCACCGGCAGCAACACCAGGTTGGCACTGGCCACGCCGTAGATGGTCGCGACAAATGCCACGGCAATGCCGCTGCCCAGTTGCGAAGGGTCAGCCAGGTTGCCCATCACGTGGATCAGGCCCATCACCGCGCCGATGATGCCAATGGTCGGCGCATAGCCGCCCATGCTTTCAAAGACTTTGGCCGCATTGATGTCACGGCTTTCCTGGGTGTAGAAATCCACTTCGAGGATGCTGCGGATCGCTTCCGGTTCGGCGCCATCGACCAACAGTTGCAGGCCTTTGCGCGCGTAGCTGTCAGGCTCGGCATCGGCCACGCCTTCCAGGCCCAGCAGGCCTTCCTTGCGGGCGGTGAGGCTCCAATTGACCACACGGTCGATACCGCCTGCCAGGTCGACCCGTGGCGGAAAAATGATCCACACCAGAATCTGCATGGCACGCTTGAATGAGCTCAGGGGCGACTGCAACAACGCCGCGCCCACGGTGCCACCGATCACGATCAGCGCTGCCGGGCCGTTGGCCAAGGCGCCGAGGTGGCCGCCTTCCAGGTAGTTGCCACCAATGATGGCGACAAACGCCATGGTGATGCCGATCAGGCTCAACACATCCATCAGAGGCAGGCCTCCACCAGGTGCTTGCCGATGTCGTCCAGGCTGTAGACCGCATCGGCCAGGTCAGCCTTGACGATGGCCATGGGCATGCCATAGATCACGCAACTGGCTTCATCCTGGGCCCAGATGGCGCTACCGCCCTGTTTGAGCAGGCGCGCACCTTCACGGCCATCGGCGCCCATACCGGTGAGCACCACCGCCAGAACTTTGTCGCCATAGGACTTGGCCGCCGAACCGAAGGTGATGTCCACACACGGCTTGTAGTTCAGGCGCTCATCGCCCGGCAGGATTTTGATCGCGCCACGCCCGTCCACCATCATCTGCTTGCCGCCCGGCGCCAGCAGTGCCAGGCCAGGACGCAGAACGTCGCCATCCTCGGCTTCCTTGACGGTGATACGGCACAGCTTGTCCAGGCGCTCGGCGAAGGCTTTGGTGAACGCCGCCGGCATGTGTTGCACCAGCACAATCGGCGCCGGGAAGTTGGCCGGCAGTTGAGTCAATACCCGCTGCAAGGCCACCGGGCCGCCAGTGGAGGTGCCGATGGCGACCAGTTTGTAAGCCTTGCGCTTGGGCGCGGGCGAATGCGCACTCGGCGCTGCGGCGGCACGTACCGGCGCTACCGCAGGCCGGGCCACGGGCGCAGGCGCCGGGCGCGCAAACGACGAGGTCGGCGCCGCTGCTGCGGGCGCAGGCGTGGCAGCTGGCGCGGGCGTGCTGAACAAGCTGCGACGGTTACTGCGGGAAATGCTGTGCACCTTCTCGCACAGCATCTGCTTGACCTTGTCAGGGTTGCGCGAGATGTCTTCGAAATTCTTCGGCAAAAAGTCCACCGCGCCGGCATCCAAAGCGTCGAGGGTCACCCGCGCGCCTTCGTGAGTCAGCGAGGAAAACATCAATACCGGTGTAGGGCAGCGTTGCATGATGTGGCGCACGGCCGTGATGCCATCCATCATCGGCATCTCGTAGTCCATGGTGATCACGTCCGGCTTCAAGGCAATGGCTTGATCGATCGCCTCTTTGCCGTTGGTGGCCGTGCCGACCACCTGGATCGTTGGATCAGCGGAAAGAATTTCCGAGACGCGGCGGCGGAAGAAACCCGAATCGTCCACCACCAGGACCTTGACTGCCATAAACACTCCGTTAGGCGGGGCGGGCATGACCGCCCTGCCCCACCAAAATCAAATACGCCGTGCGGCGTAACGCTTGAGCATGCTCGGAACATCGAGAATCAGTGCGATGCGACCGTCACCGGTAATGGTTGCGCCCGACATGCCTGGGGTTCCCTGCAGCATCTTGCCCAAAGGCTTGATCACCACTTCTTCCTGGCCCACCAGTTGGTCGACCACAAAGCCGATGCGCTGGGTGCCCACGGACAGAATCACCACATGGCCTTCGCGCTGTTCTTCATGGGCGGCCGAGGCCACCAGCCAGCGCTTGAGGTAGAACAGCGGCAACGCTTTGTCGCGCACGATCACCACTTCCTGGCCGTCCACCACGTTGGTGCGCGACAGGTCGAGGTGGAAGATCTCGTTGACGTTGACCAGCGGGAAGGCGAACGCCTGGTTGCCCAGCATCACCATCAGGGTCGGCATGATCGCCAGGGTCAACGGCACCTTGATGACGATCTTGGAGCCCTGGCCCTTGGTCGAGTAGATATTGATCGAGCCGTTGAGCTGGCTGATCTTGGTCTTCACCACGTCCATGCCCACGCCACGCCCGGACACGTCGGAGATCTCGGTCTTGGTCGAAAACCCCGGGGCAAAGATCAGGTTGTAGCACTCGGTATCGGTGAGGCGGTCGGCGGCGTCCTTGTCCATCACGCCGCGCTTGACCGCGATATTGCGCAAGATGGTCGGGTCCATGCCTTTGCCGTCATCGGTGATCGACAGCAGGATGTGGTCGCCCTCTTGCTCCGCCGCCAAAATCACTTTGCCGTTGCGGGACTTGCCCGCAGCTTCGCGTTCTTCCGGAGTTTCTACGCCGTGGTCGACCGCGTTGCGCACCAAGTGGACCAGCGGGTCGGCCAGGGCCTCGACGAGGTTTTTGTCGAGGTCGGTTTCTTCGCCCACCAGCTCCAGGTTGATTTCTTTCTTGAGCTGGCGCGCCAGGTCGCGAACCAGGCGCGGGAAACGGCCGAAGACTTTCTTGATCGGCTGCATCCGCGTTTTCATCACCGCGGTTTGCAGGTCGGCGGTGACCACGTCGAGGTTCGACACGGCCTTCTGCATGGCTTCGTCGCCACTGTTCAGGCCCAGGCGCACCAGGCGGTTACGCACCAGCACCAGTTCGCCCACCATGTTCATGATGTCGTCCAGGCGCGCGGTATCCACGCGCACGGTGGTTTCGGCTTCGCTGGCAGGTTTTTCCGCTGCCGCTGGGGCCGCTGCACGCGCAGGGGCCGGGGCGGCGGCAGGTGCTGGCTTGGCAGCCGGCGCAGGTTTGGCAGCAACCGGTGCCGCAGTGGCTGGTGCTGCAACCTGCGCGGCCGCGGCCGGGGCCACTTCGCTGAACTTGCCTTTGCCGTGCAACTCGTCGAGCAGGGCTTCGAATTCGTGATCGGAGATCAGCCCATCATCGGCAGGTGCTGCGCTGGCCGCTGGCGCAGCGGCGGCAGTGGCCGCCACCTCAGGCAGGGCTTCAGCCACAAAGGTGCCTTTGCCATGCAGTTGGTCGAGAAGTGCCTCGAACTCGTCGTCGGTGATGTCGGTGCTGGCGTTGGCAGCGGGTGCTTCTGGCGCAGCGGCAGGCGGGGCCACGGCATCTGCTGCGAACTGGCCTTTGCCGTGCAACTGGTCGAGCAACGACTCGAATTCGGCGTCGGTAATGTCTTCACTGCTCGGCGTCGCGGCAGGCTGCACCGGCGCTTCAGCCTCGGCCTTGACCGCGCTGAGGGAGTTGAGCAGTTGTTCGAACTCGCTGTCGGTCACGTCCGGCTCGGCTTGCGCCACCGGCTCCGGTGCGGCCTCGACCACCGGCGCAGCCGCGGTGTCGGCAGGTTCGGCCAGGCGCGCCAGGGCGGCCAGCAGTTCCGGCGTGGCGGCAGTGATCGGCGCACGTTCACGCACCTGGCTGAACATGCCGTTGACCGCATCCAGTGCTTCGAGAATCACGTCCATCAATTCCGAGTCGACGTGACGCTCACCCTTGCGCAGGATGTCGAAGACGTTCTCGGCGATGTGGCAGCACTCCACCAGCTCATGGAGCTGGAGGAAGCCGGCGCCCCCTTTTACAGTGTGAAAACCGCGAAAAATTGCATTGAGCAGGTTCGCATCATCCGGTCGGCTTTCCAGCTCGACCAGTTGTTCGGACAGTTGCTCTAGAATTTCGCCGGCCTCTACAAGGAAATCCTGAAGGATTTCTTCATCGGCGCCGAAGCTCATGTGGGTGCTCCTTAGAAGCCTAAACTGGATAACAGGTCATCTACGTCATCCTGACCTGACACAACGTCTTCACGTTTATCGGCATGAATCTGCGGACCTTCACCCTTGGCGAGATGTTTTTGTGGATCTTTTTCCGAGAGGATCGCTTCGCGGTCATGTTCGATGCCGGCAAAACGATCGACCTGGCCGGCCATCAGCACCAATTTGAGCAAGTTGCTTTCCACTTCGGTGACCAACTGGGTCACGCGCTTGATCACCTGACCGGTGAGGTCCTGGTAATCCTGGGCCAGCAGGATGTCGTTGAGGTTGCTGGCCACCGTGCGGTTTTCCTGTTCGCTGCGCGACAGGAACCCGTCGACGCGACGCGCCAATTCACGAAACTCTTCAGCGCCCACTTCGCGGCGCATGAAGCGGCCCCAGTCCTGGCTCAAGGCCTGGGCTTCGGTGGCCATGCCGTTGACCAGGGGCGTGGCGTTTTCCACCAGGTCCATGGTGCGGTTGGCCGCTGCCTCAGTCAGCCTGACCACATAGGACAGACGTTCAGTGGCATCAGTGATCTGGGAAATTTCTTCGGCCTGGGGCATGCGCGGGTCAATCTGGAAATTGACGATTGCGCTGTGCAGCTCGCGTGTGAGCTTGCCCACTTCCTGGTACAGGCCGCGGTCACGGGTCTGGTTAAGCTCATGGATCAACTGCACCGCATCGGCGAACTGGCCTTTTTCCAGGCTGTCGACCAACTGGTGAGCATGTTTTTTCAGGGTCGACTCAAAGTCGCCCTGTGACGTTTCGTTATGCTCCATAGCTCCCCCGCGATGGCATTAGCCGTGGATGCGTTCGAAGATTTTCTCGATCTTCTCTTTCAAGGCCAGTGCCGTGAATGGCTTGACCACGTAACCGTTGACCCCGGCTTGGGCGGCTTCGATGATCTGTTCGCGCTTGGCTTCGGCGGTCACCATCAGCACAGGCAGGCTGCGCAGTTTTTCATCGGCGCGCACATGGCGCAGCAGGTCGATACCGGTCATGCCCGGCATGTTCCAGTCGGTCACCAGAAAGTCGATGCTCCCGCTGTTGAGGATCGGAATGGCCGTCAGGCCGTCATCCGCCTCGACCGTGTTGGTGAACCCAAGGTCACGCAACAGGTTTTTTATGATCCGCCGCATCGTTGAGAAGTCATCAACGATGAGGATTTTCATGTTCTTGTCCAATTCGACCTCCAAGCAGTCTTAAACGCGCCCAGCACCTGGACGCGCCATTTCAATCAACAGGCGTTACACAAAAAGGACTGCCCAGGGCACCACGGCACATAGCCGCGAAACCTTGCGATCTCACGGCAGCGTCTGCAGTGCCCCCACACTGCCTGTCAGCGCGCGCGCCACTCGGCCAATCGGCCCCGCAAGCGGGCTGCGCACTGGCTATGCAACTGGCTGACACGCGATTCGCTGACCCCCAGGACCTCACCGATTTCCTTGAGGTTAAGCTCTTCGTCGTAGTACAGCGCCAGCACCAGCCGCTCACGCTCTGGCAAATTGGCGATTGCATCGGCCAACGCGCCCTGGAAGCGTTCATCTTCCAGGTCGCGCGACGGCTCCGTATGCGCGCTCGCGCCGTCCTCGTGCAGCCCTTCGTGTTCGCCGTCCTGTAAAAGGTCGTCGAAACTGAACAGGCGGCTGCCCAAGGTATCGTTCAAAATCCCGTAGTAATCGTCGAGACTCAATTGGAGTTCGGCCGCAACTTCATGATCTTTAGCGTCACGACCGGTTTTTGCTTCAATTGCACGAATTGCATCGCTGACCATGCGCGTATTGCGGTGTACCGAACGCGGCGCCCAATCGCCTTTACGCACTTCATCGAGCATCGCGCCACGGATACGGATACCCGCATACGTTTCGAAACTGGCACCCTTGCTGGCGTCGTATTTGGTCGAGACTTCAAGCAGGCCGATCATGCCGGCCTGGATCAAGTCTTCGACCTGCACACTCGCAGGCAGGCGCGCCAACAGGTGATAGGCAATGCGCTTGACCAACGGCGCATAGCGCTCGATCAATTCGCCCTGGCTGTCACGTGCCGACTTTTTGTAAAGGTTGTAGCCGCTGGATGTCATAGCACCGGTCCTGCGCTCGTCTGATGCACCAAACGCTCGACGAAAAACTCCAGATGCCCCCGCGGGTTGGCGGGCAACGGCCAGGTATCGACCTTCTGGGCAATGGCCTTGAACGCCAGTGCGCATTTCGAACGAGGGAACGCTTCGTAGACCGCACGCTGCTTTTGCACGGCCTTGCGCACACACTCGTCATAGGGAACTGCGCCGACGTATTGTAAGGCCACATCGAGGAAGCGATCCGTGACCTTGGTCAACTTGGCGAACAGGTTGCGCCCTTCCTGCGGGCTCTGGGCCATGTTGGCCAACACGCGAAAGCGGTTCATGCCGTAGTCACGGTTAAGCAGTTTGATCAGCGCGTAGGCATCGGTGATCGAGGTGGGCTCGTCGCACACCACCAACAGCACTTCCTGCGCTGCGCGTACAAAGCTGACCACCGACTCGCCGATCCCGGCGGCGGTGTCGATCACCAGCACGTCGAGGTTGTCGCCGATGTCGCTGAACGCCTGGATCAGCCCGGCATGCTGCGCGGGGCTCAGGTGCACCATGCTCTGGGTGCCCGAGGCCGCCGGCACGATGCGAATGCCTCCGGGGCCCTGGAGCAGCACGTCGCGCAGCTCACAACGGCCTTCGATCACATCGGCCAGGGTATGTTTGGGTGTCAGCCCCAGCAGAACGTCCACGTTCGCCAAGCCCAGGTCAGCATCCAGCAGCATGACGCGACGGCCAAGCTCTGCCAGGGCCAGGGACAAATTCACTGACACGTTAGTTTTCCCGACGCCACCTTTGCCGCCGGTCACCGCGATCACCTGTACGGGATGCATGCTGCCCATTTTATTTCTTTACCTTGTCTTGCTTAGACGCAGGCTACATGGCTTGGCCGCGTGAATCGCTTGCAGACCATCGATGTAGGTACATTTCACGGTGTTCATCCTGCCTCAACCCACCCGTTTAGCCGGGTGGTGGTAAAGGTCGGCGAACATATCGGCCATCGCTTCCTCGCTAGGCTCGTCTTGCATTTGCACACTCACGGCACGGCTGACCAACTGATGACGGCGCGGCAGATGCAGATCATCCGGGATCCGCGGCCCGTCGGTGAGGTAGGCAACCGGTAATTCATGGCTGATGGCCAGGCTCAACACCTCGCCCAGGCTCGCGGTTTCATCGAGCTTGGTGAGGATGCAACCGGCCAGGCCGCAACGCTTGTAACTGTGATAAGCAGCGGTAAGAACCTGTTTCTGGCTGGTGGTTGCAAGCACCAGGTAATTTTTTGACTTGATGCCTCGCCCGGCCAGGCTTTCGAGCTGCATGCGCAGCGCCGGATCACTGGCTTGCAGGCCGGCGGTATCGATCAGCACCACGCGCTTGCGCAGCAACGGGTCGAGGGCATTGGCCAGGGACTGGCCCGGGTCGACATGGGTTACCGGCACGTTGAGGATGCGGCCCAGGGTCTTGAGCTGCTCCTGAGCGCCGATACGGTAACTGTCCATGCTCACCAGGGCGATATTCTGCGCGCCATATTTAAGCACGTAACGGGCCGCAAGCTTTGCCAGGGTGGTGGTCTTGCCCATGCCGGCGGGGCCGACCATGGCGATTACACCGCCCTCTTCCAGGGGTTCGATTTCCGGCGTGGCAATCATGCGCGCCAAGTGCGCCAGCAGCATGCGCCAGGCCTGGCGCGGCTCCTCGACTTCAGCGGTCAAGGCCAGCAGGTCGCGGGACAACGGGCCGGACAGGCCGATGCGTTGCAGGCGACGCCAGAGGTTGGCTTGCTGCGGCTTGCTGCCTTGCAGTTGGGTCCAGGCCAGCGAGCCGAGCTGCACTTCGAGCAATTCACGCAGGCCGTTGAGTTCAAAACGCATCGAGTCAATCACGCGCTGGTCAACTGCGGCAGCCGGGGCAGGCGCTGCAGGACGCGGCGGTTCGACAAAGGTGGGTTCAACCAGCGGCTCGGCGGCGGTCAGCGGCAGGCCGGCAAACAGCTGGCGATTGGTGCTGGCATCGCTGTCGCCACGCATGCTCAGTTCAGCCTGGGCCGACACAATGCGCGAGGCGGTCTTGCGCAGCTCGTCTTCGAGCTCCATGTTTGGCACGCGCGGGGCCAGCGCCTGGGGCGTGTAATCCAGGGCAGCCGTCAGCTCGACACCGCCGGCAATCCGACGGTTACCGATAATCGCGGCATCGGCGCCCAGCTCATCACGGACCAGTTTCATGGCCTGACGCATATCGGCGGCGAAAAAACGCTTAACTTGCATAACCCACTACCTCAGCCATTGGGCCCAACTGTCGCGACAATAGTCACTTGCTTATTGTCAGGAATTTCCTGGTAAGCCAACACGTGCAAATTCGGTACGGCCAGGCGTCCGAACCGCGACAACATCGCGCGAACCGGGCCGGCCACCAGCAGGATCACCGGGTTGCCCTGCATTTCCTGGCGCTGTGCGGCGTCGATCAACGAACGCTGCAGCTTTTCAGCCATGCTTGGCTCCAGTAAAACGCCCTCTTCCTGGCCTTGCCCTGCCTTCTGAATACTATTGAGCAATATTTGTTCCAACCTGGGCTCCAGGGTGATCACAGGCAGCTCCGACTCAGTCCCTACAATGCTTTGCACGATTGCGCGGGACACGCCGACACGCACCGCCGCCACCAGAGCGGCAGTATCTTGACTCTTGGCGGCATTGTTGGCGATGGCCTCGGCAATGCTGCGAATGTCGCGCACGGGCACCTGTTCGGCCAACAGCGCTTGCAACACCTTGAGCAACTGCGACAGTGACAGCACGCCAGGCACCAGCTCTTCGGCCAGTTTTGGCGACGATTTGGCCAGCAAGCCCATCAATTGCTGGACTTCCTCGTGGCCGATCAACTCGTGGGAGTGCTTGTAGAGAATCTGGTTGAGGTGCGTGGCGACCACGGTGCTGGCATCCACCACGGTGTAACCGAGGGACTGCGCCTGGCTGCGCTGGCTGACTTCGATCCACACCGCTTCCAGGCCGAAAGCCGGATCTTTGGCGGTAATGCCGTTGAGGGTACCGAACACTTGGCCGGGGTTGATCGCCAGTTCGCGGTCCGGGTAGATCTCGGCTTCGGCCAGGATTACCCCCATCAGGGTCAGGCGATAAGCGCTGGGGGCCAGGTCGAGGTTGTCACGGATATGCACCGTGGGCATCAAGAAACCCAGGTCCTGGGACAGCTTCTTGCGCACACCCTTGATCCGCGCCAGCAGTTGCCCACCCTGGTTGCGGTCGACCAGCGGGATCAGGCGGTAACCGACTTCCAGGCCGATCATGTCGATGGGCGTGACGTCGTCCCAGCCCAATTCCTTGGTTTCCTGGGCGCGGGCCGGGGATGGCAGCAGCTCCTGCTGACGGGCGATTTCCTGTTGGGCCTGGACCTTGACCTGGTTCTGCTTTTTCCAGAACAGGTACGCCGCACCACCCGCCAAGGCCGCCATGCTCAGGAACGAGAAGTGCGGCATGCCCGGCACAATGCCCATGATCGCCATGATGCCCGCCGCCACGGCCAGGGCCTTGGGCGAAGCGAACATCTGCCGACTGATCTGCTTGCCCATATCTTCGGAGCCCGAAGCACGGGTAACCATGATGGCCGCCGCTGTGGATAACAACAGTGATGGCAATTGCGCCACTAAACCGTCACCGATGGTCAGCAAGGCATACACCTTGCCGGCATCGCCGAATGTCATGCCGTGCTGAAACATACCGACGGCCACACCGCCGATCAGGTTGATGAACAGAATCAACAGGCCGGCGATGGCGTCGCCGCGCACAAACTTGCTGGCACCGTCCATGGAGCCGTAGAACTCGGCTTCCTGGGCGACTTCCGCCCGACGGGCCTTGGCTTGGCCCTGGTCGATCAGGCCGGCGTTGAGGTCGGCGTCGATGGCCATCTGCTTGCCGGGCATGGCGTCGAGGGTAAACCGCGCGCTCACCTCGGAAATCCGCCCGGCGCCCTTGGTCACCACGACGAAGTTGATGATCATCAGGATCGCGAACACCACGATACCGACCACGTAGTTACCGCCGATGACCACCTCACCGAAGGCCTGGATTACCTTGCCGGCGGCGGCGTGGCCGTCCTGGCCGTGGAGCATCACCACCCGCGTGGAAGCGACGTTCAATGCCAGACGCAGCAGGGTCGCCACCAGCAGAATCGTCGGGAACACCGCGAAATCCAGTGGTCGCAAAGCGTACACGCACACCAGCAACACAACGACGGACAGGGCAATGTTGAAGGTAAAGAACACGTCGAGCAGGAACGGCGGCATCGGCAACATCATCATTGCCAGCATCACCAGCAACAACAACGGCACACCCAGATTGCCCCGCGACAGGTCAGTCAGGGTGCCACGGGCCGTGTTGAGCATTTGAGAGCGATCTACCACCGGTATTCCTCGGGTCCTTGAAGCAAAGTTTTGACGCTGGAGGGCGACTTGGAGGCGGGGTTGCAAGAAGCCTTCCAACTTTGCTTTCGGGGC
Organism: Pseudomonas sp. DWP2-2; assembly: GCF_049897065.1. Classification (NCBI taxonomy): domain Bacteria; kingdom Pseudomonadati; phylum Pseudomonadota; class Gammaproteobacteria; order Pseudomonadales; family Pseudomonadaceae; genus Pseudomonas; species Pseudomonas sp. DWP2-2. The sequence goes on from NZ_JAFCVN010000001.1 coordinate 918,766, forward strand.
CGATTTTCGAGTGGTAACCGATTCAAGTGTGGGAGCTGGCTTGCCTGCGATGCGGTGTGTCAGGCGCACGACTTGAGCACTCTGCAAGGGTGACGCAGAGCGTCACGCGATGCGTTCCTCACGCGGGATCGTGGGAACGATCAAGAGGCTTGATACCTGAGGCTAGAACAATAACGCGGTTCCCTCGATCATTCCCACGCTCTGCGTGGGAATGCCGCCTGGGACGCTCCGCGTCCCGAGCCAGGCGCACGACTTGAGCACTCTGCAAGGGTGACGCAGAGCGTCACGCGATGCGCTCCCCACGCGGGAGCGTGGGAATGCCGCCTGGGACGCTCCGCGTCCCGAGCCAGGCGCACGACTTGAGCACTCTGCAAGGGTGACGCAGAGCGTCACGCGATGCGCTCCCCACGCGGGAGCGTGGGAATGCC